>NZ_JACJOR010000296.1:0-9204 GCF_014695615.1 Leptolyngbya sp. FACHB-711 | reverse complement strand
GCAATATCAGGAATAATCAGCGGCAGGTAAGACGCGCCTCGATAGAGTCCTTTGCCGGGAAAGCGAAACTTGGCTAAGCCGACTGCCATCAGCGTCCCCAGTACCGCCGAAATTGCCACCGCAGCCAGGGCAACGGTGAGACTATCGCCCAGCGCGGAGAGAATCCGTCTATCGTTGATCAGGCTGCTGTACCACCGCAGGCTAAAGCCGCCCCAGTTTGAGCTAAACCGTGACGCATTAAAGCTGTAAAACGCTAGCACCAGAATCGGAAAATACATAAATCCGTACATCAGCACGGAAAATACCATTTGCCAGGAAAAACGGAGCTTGGCTTTGGGCGATTGCGGCACAGAATCATCCTCCACGGGCGGCACAGCTTGGGCGGTTTCCATTGGCATGGTCAGACGGCATCTCGATCGCCATATTTAATCAAAAGTGCGATCGACACGCTCACGGCAAAAATTAAAATCATGCTGAGGCTAGAACCGAGTCCCCAGTTGCGAGTTGCGCCAAGAAACTGGTTGAAAATAAACCGGGAGATCGTCATATTCGACGCACCGCCCAGCAGTTCCGGCACGACAAAATCTCCCAGGCTGGCAATAAACACCAGCAGCCCACCTGCCGCGATACCGGGAAGCGTTTGGGGCACTGTGATCCTGAGAAATGCCTGGCTTGGCGTTGCGCCCAGGTCGGAAGCTGCTTCCAGCAATCGTTTGTCTAACTTTTCCAGCGAGGCATACAGAATCAGCACCATGTAGGGCAAAAAGCTATACGCCATGCCGATAAACACCGCCGGACTCTGGTTTAGCCAGTCCTGTCCCGGAATGCCGATCGCCCCCAAAATAGAGTTGAGCAGTCCAGTCGGTCGCAAAATGGTAATCCAGGCGTAAGCCCGCAGCAGTGAAGAAGTCCATAGCGGCAGCACAAACCCGACCAGCAGCAGATTTCGCCATCGCGCCGGAGCCATGACCGCAATCCAATACGCCACCGGAAAGCCGAGCACCAGCGTCAGCAGTGTAGAACCCGTCGCAAAGTAAAGCGATCGTCCGATGACCCGCAGATAAGGATTGCCGATCGCCTCGGTTGCAGAGCTGCGTGGCAGCAGGATTTCCAGATAGTTGCCAATGCCATAGCCCCCCGCAGGTTGCCCCAGGCGAAATCCCGGAATCAGGCTCAGCTCCAGAATCAGCAGCGTTGGTAATACCAGCAGCACCAGTAGCCACAGTCCCGGAGGAGCCAGTAATACCAGGGGCTGCACTAATTTACTGAATCTGCGTCGCCAGGACGCCTGAGAAGGCTTTTCAGGCAGGGCAGAAGGAACCGGAGGAGTAGTGGTCGACATCGCGGCAAACCTGAAAGAACCTGAAAGAACCTCAAAAGAACAGCCTGCAACAAATACTACGCGCTGGTGAGCTGAGTCCAGTATTTGTCGTACAGGTCGGTTGCCTGGGTAGGAACGGGCGTGATGCCTTCGCACTTGGTAAGCACGCTCTCCGAGGGATACAGATTGCTGTTGTTTTTGGAGTTGGTCGGCAGCTTCTCAAAGGCGGCTTTGTTGGGCGTGGCAAAGTTGAGTCGTTCGACCAGGTTCGCGGCATTTGCTGGATCGAGCATAAAGTTCATCCATTCATAGGCAGCGTCCGGGTTGGGAGCCGATTTGGGAATCACCATCGTATCCGTCCAGATCGAAGTGCCCGATCGCGGAATTACATACTTCAGGCTAGGCTGTTCTTCAATCAGTGAAATTGCGTCCGACGAATATGCCATCGATACCGAAAGATCGCCGCTTGCCAACTGATCTTCCCAGCCGTTCGTTAAGAAAGACGCGATCGCAGGTTTGAGTTCAACCAGTTTGCGGTATGCCTGCTCGATTTGCTTCGGGTCTTTAGAGTTGTAGGAAAAGCCGAGCGATCGCAGCGTCGCGCCCATCACTTCCCGCACGTCATTAATGAGCGTCACTCGTCGCGTCAGCGATCCCTTGTTTTGCCAAAGGAAGTTCCAGTCGGTGATAGTTTTGCCGTTGAGTCTTGCCGGATCGTAAATCAGTCCGGTGGTTCCCCAGGTTGCCGGAACGCTGTGAGCATTGTTGGGGTCGTATGTCGGATTGCTCCACTTCGGGTTTAGGTTGCTCAGTCCAGGAAGGCGCGATCGATCGAGTTCGGTCAGCAGCCCTTTGTCCTTCATCTCGACCACCATGTAGTCCGAGGGAAAAATGATGCTGTAGGCATTGGCTCCGCCTGCCTCGACTTTTGCCAGCATCGCTTCGTTCGAGTCAAAAATATCGACAACGGTGCGAATTCCAGTTTTTGCCTCGAAGTTCTTCAGCAGTTCATCGTCGGTATAGTTTGCCCAGGTAAACACATGAAGCGTTTTAGCGTTTTCCCCAGAGCTGGGACTGGCGGCGGGACTGTTTCCGGCAGAAGGATTCGACAGGTTACGGGCGCAGTTTGATAGCACCACCCCCGAAGCAGCAGCCGTTAGAGTTTGTAAAAATCGTCTTCGGGAGGTTCCAGAAAACAATCGACCGTCAGGGTGGTTTGAGTGAGAATGGGTTGGCGGCATGGTTTCTTCCTACTGCGGTAAGGGTGCAACGGGAAAACGTACATAAAACAGCATACGCGAATCGTTTGCAGTCGGCTTTCCCGGGGGACGATCGAGCAGACCTAAATCATTCAATCAGGTGCTCCCTAGGCAGGCAACGCCAGACAATCAGCAGCAGACCAGTACACCTTAACCGAACTGTGCAGATCCAGAGGTCGATCGCTGCGGTTGGGCAACAGTACGGTAATACGATCGCCTGTCGCGAGCTCCACGAGATAGTGAACGTGGGTTCCCAAGTACATGATGTGGCGCAGTTTGCCTTCATAGGCATTGGTTGAGGCGTTGATCAGATCGCCGCTGTTGGGCGAGCCAACATGGATTTTTTCGGGACGAACGCTGACCATCACGTCGGTGGGCGGGTTTTGCTGCCAGGCATCTTGTGGCTTCACCATCACGCGTAGCCCTTTATCAGTCACCACTTGCAGCATTTCCGGATAAATGGTTTCGACCCGCGCCTGAAACAGGTTGGTATCGCCAATAAAATCTGCCACAAAGGGCGTTTGCGGCATTTCATAAATCTCGCTGGGGCTGCCCACCTGCTCTAATCTGCCTGCATTCATCACAGCAATGCGATCGGATAAGCTTAGTGCTTCTTCCTGATCGTGTGTCACCATCACAAACGTCACGCCGAGTTCCTGGTGCAGATTCGACAGTTCCACCTGCATTTCTTTCCGCAGCTTCAAATCGAGCGCGCCCAATGGCTCATCGAGCAAGACTACGGTCGGGCGATTCACTAGGGCACGAGCAAGGGCGACGCGCTGCTGTTGCCCACCCGAAAGTTGAGCCGGATAGCGACGGGCAAAGGATTCCATTTTTACAAGCTGCAAGGCTTCTCCGACGCGCTGCTGCACCTCCGATCGGCTGCAATTCTTAATGCGTAAGCCAAAGGCAATGTTGTCAGCCACCGTCATGTGGTTGAATAGGGCATAGCTCTGAAAGACAGTGTTCACGGGTCGCTTATAGGGAGGTACATTGGTCATCAGTTCGCCCCGGATGTACACTTCTCCCCCGGTGGGTTCTTCAAACCCGGCGATGATCCGAAGTGTAGTAGTTTTGCCGCAGCCCGATGGACCCAAAATGCTGAAAAATTCACCCTGCCGAATGCTCAGATCAATGCCGCGAACGGCAGTTTCCCCGTTATAAACTTTGAACACCTTTCGCAGTTCAACGTCCAGCTTGGTTTCGGTCTGGGAAGCATTCCGGTCTTGAGCAACGGTCTGGGACATAATTGGCAAATTTCCTTTTCCAGCTAGTATTTCACCCGTTTGTCACTTAACTTGTGTTTTGAGCAGCACAGTTAAACTAAATTCTGGTTAACAAACTTTTAACCCGTCCGTTTCAAGCAAACTTCTCTGAATCAATCTTGATTAACCGATCGCAATTCTCTGGTCAATCCGTTTTGAAGGATTTTTCCTGGGAAACCTATCCCTAAGCGATCGCTCTAGCACCTAGCGTTTCTTGCGCAATTACCCCGTTGCAAATTTAGCCGTTGCAAATTCAATAGCAGAACAAAACTAGACCCCGGTTCGCTTGTCCCCTAGCATAGCTTAAGTGCCGTCCACCTCTATTCCGCCACGTCTATTCCGATTATGAATCGATCGCCTTTGATTGCATCCAGCCCCAATTCTCGACAGAATGCCCGCTCAGTGGGGCGACACTATCAGTCGGTGATTGTGATGCTGTTCGTCAGTTTGATCCTGGTCGGTGGAATTGGGACTCGTCTGGTTTATCTCCAGCTTTTTCAAGGCGAACGCAACCGCCAGCTTGCCGACAATAACCGGATTCGCCTGATTCCTCGCCAGCCCGAACGTGGCAAAATTTTGGATCGCCGAGGCCGAATTCTGGCAGGCAGCCGTCTTTCCTATGCGGTGTTTCTGTGGCCGATCTCAAATTCTAAGCAGCAGTGGTCGGTGATTGTGCCGCGTCTGGCAAAGGTGCTCAATGTTCCTCAAAAGACGATCGAAAACCGCCTGGAGCAGGCAGGCTATGATTCCCCGGCTTTGCTGCGAATTGCACGAGGCTTGAGTCCAGCTCAAGTGACAGCCCTGGCAGAGTTTAGCCACGAATTAAAAGGCGTCCAGGTTGAAGCGGAAGCCGTTCGCAACTATCCCTATGGCGATCTGGCAGCTCATGTGCTGGGCTACACGGGCGAAATGAGCGACGAAGACCTGAAGGCAAAGCAGGATCAGGGCTATCGTCTAGGAGACGTGATCGGGCAGATGGGCGTTGAGGCAGCCTTTGAGCGGCAGTTGCGCGGCGAATGGGGCGGACAGCAGGTTGAAGTAGACGGAGCGGGGCGGGTGCTGGGGGTGCTGGGCGAAAAGACTGCCAAAGCTGGAAACGATGTGCAGCTCACGCTGGATCTGGATGTGCAGCGCGCCGCAGAACGGGCGTTAGGCGATCGCAAAGGGGCAATTGTGGCGATCGATCCCCGTGACGGAGCCGTGCTGGGGATGGTGAGCCGTCCTGCCTTTGACCCTAATTTGTTTTCAACCCGCATTACCGATGCTCAGTGGAAGCAGCTTCAGGGTCTTGACTTTCCGTTTGTGAACCGCGCTCTGCAAGGCTATCCGCCTGCCAGCACCTTCAAGATCGTCACAACTGTTGCTGCCATTAAGTCGGGCGAGTTTCCGATAGGAACGGTGTTGCCGACCTATCCGTTTGTGGAAGTGGGTGGCATTCAGTTCTGGGACTGGAACCGGGCAGGCTTTGGTCCGCTTGATTTTCCGGGGGCGATGGCATGGAGCAGCGACACCTTCTTTTATCAAACCGCGCTCGGCATGGGTGAAGAGCCGCTGATTCAGTGGACACGCCGCTTTGGATTTGGCGAAAAGACGGGAATTGAGATTGCTGCCGAAGAAGCTCCGGGACTTGTCCCCGATCCGGGTTGGAAGGAAGAAGCACTAAAAGAACCCTGGTATGTAGGCGATACGGTGAATATGTCGATCGGACAAGGCTATATGCAGTCGTCACCGCTTCAGGTTGCCGTCATGTTTGCGGTAGCAGCGAACGGAGGCTATCGGGTCAAACCTCACCTGATGATGGACAATCAGATCGATCGCTGGCGAGAATCTCTCAACCTCAGCCCAGAGATTATGCGAACGCTGGATCAGGGGCTACGACAAGTCATTACAAGCGGGACAGGAACTGCGCTCAACGTTCCCAATCTGCCGCCAATCTCCGGTAAAAGCGGAACTGCTGAAGACCCACCCCGCCAGTCCCACGCCTGGTTCGGTGCATATGGACCCACCAGCAAACCGGAAATCGTCGTCGTTGCCTTTGCCGAAAACTCTGGCGGTGGTGGCGGCTCGGTGGCTGCCCCGATGGTGCGTCAGGTTCTCGAAGCGTACTTTAACGGCACTCAAGCATCTGAAGCAGCTCAGCCCGAATCCGTCACGACTGACTGAAGCCAGCTACGGCTCAATCTCCAGAACCCTTTAATTTAGCTGACCGAACTGGAGATCGGTTTGGGCATCTGGCAAGGTGAATTTGAGGGCGTGTCGGGAAACTGGCTGCGCTGGTGCGATCGCTCAGGTGAATGGCTACTGACCGATACTGAACAAGCACGGCGAGCAGAAAACAAGCCCAACCCCAACTGCTGCAAGCCGCCCGCAATCTTTTAGAAACGGGGATGCCGATCAAGCAGGTGGTGTTCCTGCTCAGCTTATCGGAGACGCAAGTTCAACTGCTGCAAGCCGTAGACTGATAATAACTGTTGCTTGGGGTTTAACCGATCGCATTTGTACTTGGCGGTCTGCTTTTAGGGTCTGCTTTCAGGGAAGGTGAGAGCCGAATGCCCCTTCTTATCGGCAGTGGGTTATTCTTAGCCGCTATACCGTCGCGACCGGGTCTAAGCCCAGTTTGGTCAGCAGGCGATCGACCTTGAAATGCTTTGTCATCATTTGCTGAATTGCCTGCACCTTGATTGGCTCATGCAACCGTACCTGCCCAAACGTGCGATCAACAATTTCAACAGTTGTGAGGGTATCCAGATCGACTGACAATATTGGGATTTCCAGATCTTCGGCGCGGCTCAGAATCGCCCGTGACGGCGGCAGATGTCCGGTTAGGATCAGGCATTGGGTCGAGGTTTCCAGGGCGGCAAGTTGAATATCGGTTCGATCGCCCCCGGTTACCACTGCCATGTTACGCCCCTTGCGGAAATATTCCAAGGCAGAGTTCACGTTCATTGCCCCAATTTTGAGGCTTTCCACCATCAGATCCAAGCGATCGGGCCGACAAAGGACTTCTGCGCCAAGCTGATGCACCAGTTCGGCAACGCTGACGCTTCGCAGCAAATCATTTCGCGGTAGCAGTCCCAAAACCTCAATGCCATGACGCTGCAAAAATGGCTGAATCTGAGATTCGACGATTGCCACTTGATCATGCGGGATGTCATTGATTAGCACACCCATGAGCCGATCGCCTAACCGTGCTTTTGCTGCCAGCAAGCTATCGACCACTAGAGCCGATCGAAAGCGGCTGACCAGCATCACTGGCGAATCTAGCGCCTGAGCAATCTGCGGCACTGACAGATCAAAGAGCTTTCCCTCTTCCAGGGTTCCGGCTCCCTCCAGCAAAACAAGATCAACCCCGGCAGGAGCGGCGTAACGCTGTAAAAGCTGCTGATAGTGCGTTGAATCAGTTCCGTTAATCCGACGAAAAATGGTTGCTTCATCAAGCGGCAGCAGCATCGGCAATACGCAACCGTCCGGCAGCTTGAGGGTTTGTGCCATGAACTTCACATCTTCCTCGATCGGCTGATCGGGAGAATCCTCGGTGAGGCAAGTCCCGATCGGCTTACCGTAGGCAATCTTGAGTCCTTTTTGCTGAAGCTGATGCGCCATCCCTAAAATCATGGCTGACTTACCGCTATAAGCTTCAGAAGACCCAATCAACAAAAAATTCGCAGACTTTGGCACGCCCGTAACTCCTCAAAGCAATCTCGATGCCCTATTCCCCGAAGATGCTTTATAAGTGCTTTGCTAGCTTATTTTTGCTAGCACACTGACGCTCTCCATCAGAACCCGTGGACATTTCATCCATTGTATTTATCTTTGATTCACTTTTCTGATAGAGCTGCATAAATTTTAGGAAAGATGCTAATCATCCAACCGCAGCAGCCGGCGGTAAAAGGACTGGGAGAAATCAGCACTGCGTGAACTTTTGTAGATAAACAGCAGCTCGATCAAGAAATCGACAAACTCAAAGTTCGCCAGCATGACTTCATAGCTCAGGTCAGCATTGTTATCAAACTGAAGCCGACACCGGGTGAGATCTGCCGGAATCGAAGAGATACTCCAACTCGCTACAAAAGGAATACTTTCGCCCCCTTCAATCTGGCGAGAACCCTCTAGGCTGCCAGCCTGATAAAGACTGATTGCAAGAGGTAGGGCACTCCGCTTGCGTCCCTGATAATAAGGCGCGTAGACGCTGACATCACGAGGGTTGGCAGGCTGGAGCTTTTCAAGTGACATACTTAAACTTTCCTTCAATCTCCGCTGGGGTGGACGCTAACGTTGAGGTTGCAAGAACGCTAGGGTAGAGATACACGCGCTGCATCGACAGCTTTTGCTGCACTCTGGAACTTAGTATTCCCACGACCACCGATTGGAATGTCACTTTTACTTTTATTTTTATGAGAAGTTCACCCACGCTTGCGACCTCTCGACCCCTGCAAATTTTAGTCGTTGGCGGCGGAGCAGGCGGATTTTTTGCGGCGATCGTTTGTGCGGAGGCTCACCCGCAGGCTCAGGTCACACTGTTTGAGGCAGGTTCGCAGCCACTCAGCAAAGTGCGAATCTCTGGCGGCGGTCGCTGCAATGTCACCCATGCCTGCTTTGATCCGGCAGCTCTAATTCAGTTCTACCCCAGAGGCGGCAAAGCGTTGAGGGGCGCATTTACCCGCTTTCAGCCAAAAGATACGATCGCCTGGTTTGCCAAGCGGGGCGTGACGCTCAAAACCGAAGCCGATGGGCGAATGTTTCCTGTTACAGATAATTCTGAGACGGTCGTGGATTGTCTGACCCAGGCTGCGCTGCGAGCGGGCGTGAAAATTTACACCGCTGCTCCGGTCAGCCGCGTTACCAAAGAGAATGATTACTTTGTGTTAACGCTGAAGTCGGGGCAGGAGGTTCGGGGCGATCGGCTTTTGCTGGCAAGCGGCAGCAGTCCGCAGGGGTTTCAGCTTGCTAAAAGCTTGGGACATTCGGTAGAACCACCTGTGCCGTCGCTGTTTACGTTCAATGTTCCCGATTCGCAGCTTCATGAACTTGCTGGAGTATCCGTGGAGTCTGCCAAAGTTCAGCTTTTTGTGCCCGAAGGAAAACCTATTGAGCAGATCGGTCCGGTGCTGATTACCCACTGGGGGTTGAGTGGTCCGGCGGTTCTAAAGCTATCAGCCTGGGGCGCACGGATACTGCATCAGCATCGCTATCAGGCAACGGTGCGGATCAATTGGTTGCCGACCGAGACTGCCGAAACGGTGAGACAAACTCTGCTGGCAGCCAAAACCGAATTTCCTCGAAAATCGATCGCCGCCCACAATCCTTTTACCCTGCCGCGCCGCCTCTGGCAATTTCTGACGATGAAAGCGGGTGTTGG
>NZ_JACJOR010000295.1:0-16977 GCF_014695615.1 Leptolyngbya sp. FACHB-711 | reverse complement strand
TCGACCTACTTCAATCGGTGGCGAATTCAAAAAATTAGCAATTCTAGCTCGCTAATCAGGAAGATACGATCGAGAATGGCTTTTTCACTTCTGAGAGAGGCGATCGAGAACGATGAGGATTTAGCTTAAAAGCACGATGAATCACACAAACCATCATGCTGCAAGCCAATCACAGTTCCATTGTTGACTACCTCATTTTTTCCGTTATGGTTTTTTCGCTGCTGGGTCTGGCGTTAAGCGAGTGCCTGCTTTTCCTGTAACGCCTTTTTCTGTAGAGCTGTAGAGATAGAGCGCGATCGCCGTCCAGATACAGCTAAAGGTAATGGCATGAGTCTGGGTAAAGGGTTCTCGATACAGAAAAACACCTAAAAGCAGCTGAAGCGAGGGCGCGAGATATTGAAAAAATCCTAGTGTGGAAAGCCGCAATCGTTTAGCAGCATTGTTAAACCACAGCAGCGGCATTGAAGTCATAACCCCAGAGCCGATAAACAGCAGCGTAATCAGCCGATCGTTGCCCAGATGACTCACTCCGGTAAACGACTCCCAGCCAATGATCAGCAGCGCAACGGGCGTGACCAAAAGCGTTTCGACCGCTAACCCGACCATCGGCGCAACCGGAACAATCTTTCGCAGCAGCCCATAAAATGCAAAAGACAACGCCAGCAGCAGGGCAATCCAGGGAACCTGACCAAACTGCCACATAAAATATGCTACGCCGATCGCTGCTAGCAGCACCGCCAATTTCTGTCCCCGGTGCAGCCGCTCTTTTAGAAAGAGAAATCCCAGCGACACGCTTACCAGGGGATTAATAAAATAGCCAAGGCTGGTTTCGACGACCCGATCGGTGTTTACCCCGTAAATATAAAGCCCCCAGTTAAACGACAGCAGCATTGCCGTTGTCAGCAAAAGCACGATCGACTTTGGCGTTTGCCAGAGCTGTCGCAGTTCCGATCGCCGCTGTTGCAGCAGCAAAACCCCTGTTAAAAACAGCATCGACCAAACAATGCGATGGCTTAACACCTCAACAGGCGGCGTAGAGCCAAACAGTTTCCAGTAGATCGGCAGCAGTCCCCAGGACGCATACGCCAAAATTGCGTAAACGGAACCAGACGAGAGAGCAGCAGGATTCGATCGAGCCAAAACAGCGATGTCCAGAAATGACCTTACCTATGATAGCGATCCGGGCAAAAGTAAGTGGTGTGTCAGAAGAGAGACTCCGATCGCGAAGACAGGCTCTAAAGACTCTGAGAAGCATAGCTAGAACCCGGTTCGCTCCCCCTGCATTCCCTCATCTCCTTCCTGATTAAAAGGGGGCTAGCGGGATCTAAAGCAGCTAAAACCCACCCTAGTACAGCTCATACTTCATCAACTGACAGGGCAAAGTCCCGTTATAAACTGCAAATCGCTGGCTTGACTTTAGCCCGATCGACTGCGCCAGCTCCTTATTGCCACTTAAAACAAACGCTGTCCAGCCTTTAAACCGCTGTTTCAAAACGTCGCCAAGCTGACGATAAAAGGCTCCCAGGTCGCTGTCTCTGCCCAATCGCTCCCCGTAGGGCGGATTGCAAAACAATACCCCGCTATCGGTCGGAGGCTCCACCTCAGACAAATCCATCCGCGAAAACCAGACCTGATCTGAGACACCACAGTTTCGGGCATTGACCATCGCCTGTTCGATCACCGTTTCATCCCGATCGCTTCCCCAAATCGGCGCGGCCACTTTCTCACGTTGACTCGACTCCGCATCCTCAACCAGGCTTTCTAATAAATCCAAGTCAAAGTCGAGCCAGGTTTCAAACCCAAACCGCTCCCGAAAGAGCCCAGGCGCAATGTTGAGCGATTTAAGACAGGCTTCTAGCGGCAACGTACCAGACCCACAAAGCGGATCATAAAACATCTGCTCCGGCTGCCAGCCCGAAAGCTGAATCAACGCCGCTGCCAACGATTCCTTTAAAGGAGCCACCCCCACCGCAGGACGATAGCCCCGACGATGCAAACTGTTGCCCGAACTGTCCAGGCTGACCGTGCAGGAATCGCGATCGAGATGCACATTAATCCGCACATCAGGGTCTTGCAGCTCCACATTCGATCGATCGCCGAACTGCTCTTGCTGCTGATCGACGATCGCGTTTTTTACCTGAAGCGCAGTGAAGTGGGTGTGGTTGAGCTGAGTTGTTTTACCCGTTGCGGTGACGGCTAGCGTTAAATCAGGCGTGAGATAAACAGACCAGTCAATTTTCTGAATTCCTTGATAAAGATCTTCGGCATTTTGACAGGGAAACTCCCGCAGCTTCATCAGAATCCGAAACGGCAGCCTCGCCCAAAGATTAACCCGATACAGCAAGGCACGATCGCCCTCAAACGCAGCCCCACAAAACTTAGGCTCCACCGAATGTGCCCCTAGCTGCTCTAATTCCTGGGTAGCAAGCGATTCCAAACCCCGCGCCACCGTTGCAAAATACTGATTCATACAGGCTGATCACCAACGTCTATCGCACGCCCCTCGTAGGAAATGCCCTGCTCCTATAATGACGCACCCGGATTAAACTTACACTAGCGTTCCATCGCTGCAATTCTTCAGAAACCAAAAAGGTTGCTGCTTAACATCGCACTTAAGGTTGAAGTACCACCACCGACGGTTTGACTATACTCTCGGTTACTCACTGCTCGATCGAGCAGCGGGTAATGATCAACTGTATCGTTCAGATCTCGTAAATGCTACAGCGCGTTTTTGGACGATCGCAGTTCATAGGGTTTTGGTTTGAAGCGACAATCAAGCCTTCATTGGGAGAAAATCAATGTTTAACTTCGACAAAATTAATGATGCGCTAAGGAATGCTGTACCGGGAGCAAGACAAGAGGAAGACGAGGATAGGAAAAGAGGTCGTCGTAGTGATGATGAATATTCCGAGGAAGATTACGACGAAAACAGAAGAAATCGACGCGACGACAACGAAGACAGCGATGACGAGGACAATCAAAGCAGAAGAAGTCAACGCGATAATGACGAAGACTACGATGGGGATAGAAGAAGTCGTAGAGACAATGACGAAGACGAGGAGGACAGAAGAAGCCGTCACCGGAATGACGAAGATGACGAAGATGACGACGATTAGTTTGTAATTGCTCTATTCAGATTGCAAGACTCGTAAATCTTTCGCACTGTCATTTTCACGCTGCCATTTTCGCGCTGTCATTCTTGCAGAACTGATCAACGGGTCAGCACCCCTCTCCAGACGGCTCACAAGCTCCAATGCTGACCCAACTCGTGGAGCCGTCTTCCCAGTGTTCCTTCTTCCAAATGGGTGCATTGTGCTTTAATGTATCGATCGCATATTTACACGCCTCAAATGCTTCGGTGCGGTGCGGGCAGCCCACAGCCACTAAGACGCTAATTTCGCCGATCGTCAAGCGTCCGACCCGGTGATGAATCACCACATGGGTTACGTCTGTCCAGCTCTGGCGGATTTGGTGGGCGATTTGCTTGAAGATCTCGATCGCCATCGGCTCGTATGCCTGATACTCCAGCGCGACTACTGCCCGACCTTCGGTATTGTCTCGTACCATGCCGCTCATAAGTACTACTGCCCCATTTGCCGGGTCATCGGCAAGCCGATAAACCTCTTCTAAAGACAACGAAGCATAGGTAATCGCGAAACTATCCCCCAAGTAGGTGGGTGGACGTAGCGGGGAAACGGCTCCGAAGGGGGAACTGCTTTGCACCAGGGTCATGACAGCAGATAAGGGGTTTCTCTACCACTGTATCAGGCTGGCACGCCATCTGGAGCATCCCCTTAGGTTAGGTAGGAAGGGTAAAAGAGCTTTGGTGATGCAACGACAGCACAGGGAGCAACCCAGAGGACAGCACAAAGATAATAAGGAGCAGGAGGAAAGATTAGGGGCAAAATGCGGTTCGGCTACGAAATCAGGCTTAGTTCATTTGCCTAATGAGTTTTTCTAAAGCGTTTAGAGCTGATTTTGCATTTGCACAATGCGCCTGCATGAATTAAACTCCCCCATTTCCCAGCCTTTTCTCCCAGGGTTTTCCTTGAGGAGCAAAGGAGAGCCACGCTCAAAGTTCCTCTACTGTTTCGCAATGGAGAAGAATTGAGGGTGGGAGCAGGCATTCGCGCAGCAGATTTCATTGCAATCGATTTTTTTGTATTGAAAGCTACCTTCTATTATTTGAAATTTCTATCTAAGCGTCACTTTTGATTGAAAGAATTAGGAGTTGCAGGGGAATTCTGATTTATTCCAGAATAGAGGGGCTGTTGGAGAGGTGGATAAGTGTTTGTTTATCGTGTCCTGTTCGTCAGCAACCTCTATTTCATCTGTCTAATTTGTTCCTGGAAATCGCAGGGGAAATTTAGGCAAAAATACAAAAAAACGCTGTTTATTCCCAGTTTCGCTGTAATGCATTAGCTAGAGATTCTCTTCATCACTGCTACCATAAGCAACACTGCTGCGCCAAAAACCTTATAGCCTTATTACCCGGAAGAGTAACACCTCTTTTATAAGAAATTTATATAACTCACGGAATAATTTGGCAAAGCGAGAAAAGCTGTTAAACTCGCTACAACTTCTGCCAATCCCTGCCAAAATTTTCGTTTCGTATTATCCCCGGATCGGGTCTGTAGCCTACGAATTCAGAGGCTTTGGGGCACTTTTTGCCAGCAGCAATAATTTTTTTCTAAGTGAGGGTTGAGCAATATCAAATAATTGCCCAACTCACTTCTAATCGATCGCCTGAGCCTGAAAAAGCTCGCCTATAGGGTATTCTAGGACTGACCATCAACTGTAGAAAAACATCTTGGCAATGGCAACCCCTGTTTCAGACAAAATCAAGATCTCTATGAGAGCAGATTCTTTGATGCCATTCGCGCAGATGTAGGATAGACTATGCCGGTAAGATTTCTATCACCCCCTGCAAAGACTGAAATAACTCGGTTACAGCAAGCAATCGTGATAGGGCTAAGCGTTGATGAGGCAAGAGTTTTTTATAAACATTTCATTTTTGATCGATGAACACTTGAAATTTTTTTCATCTGATGTAAGCTTGTCTAAGTCAAAAAAGCAGGGTAATCTTACCTAGTCATCTGTCCCTCGTCGGTGATCCAAGTCTCAATCTTGTTTGATATCGATCATCTACTTCAGGGCATTTGATTTGGGTATATCGAAGCAAGACCACAAGGTCTGAAGGATAGTTTAAACGCTGCTCAACAGGAGGTCGTTCTTTTGAAGCGAGCATATCTGCGGAAGGTCAAGCCTAATGTTAGCTCCTCTGGTTCAGTTGATAATGCAATAGGTCAGACGGAACAAGGTTCCAGGGGAGTTCGTCGTCGGGCACGCACTTCTGCTGCCATGGTCGGATTAGCCCTCTCGATGGGTGCAACGGGTCTTGTGATACCCCGCCAAAGTGATGGTGCGGCAGCAGCAGAATCAGCCGGGACAGAAGCCAGTGTTTCTCCGGTTTCTCAAGCGGCGCCGACTGGTCCATCTGCGACCGAAGCGTCTAATTTAGACACCGCTGCTGTTTCTTCCGCTGCTGCCGAAGTTCAGCACAAAGTGGCTGCAGGCGAGACGCTGATCGGTATTGCCAGGGAGTATCAAGTGACCGTTGCGGCGATCGCGAAGGCAAATAAGCTTTCGACTCGTGCTGGTCTCCAGGTTGGACAGCTACTCAAGATTCCGGTACAGTCAGATGTCCAACTGACGCCAGCAAGCTCCTCGCCAAGCGTGGATAGTGCGGCAAGTGAGAAGGCAGCCATTGATTCGCTTCAATTGGATCGGGAGCAGGCACTCAGCCGCCTTCGTGTTCAGCGTGAACAGCTCCAAAGTAAGTTGTTAGAGCTACGCCCGGAGCAGAATGCCGAGCAGAGCGTCGGGCCTTCTCAGGAAGCACCTGCTAAACTTCAGCAAGCCCCGATCGCCGAACTGCCTCCTAACCTGGCTCCAGCAGCTCAAAGCAGTTCTTCCCAACGCCAAATCGAGCAGGAATCAGCAAGCGTTCCATCGGTTCCTCAGGCACATTCTCAAACCGATTCTCAACCCCAGGTCTCACAAGCGGCAGCCCCGATCGCTCCTCAGCAAAACGTTCCTGAGTGGTTGCCCGAACCTGACTGGATTCGCTCCAGCCAAAACGGGGTAACTCCAACTAGCCAGGTCACGGCTGCCCCTGCTATACCCGAAAATCTGCTGGCTCTTCGTCGGACACCAGTGATTCCGGTAACGCAGCCGACGATTCCGCAAACGGTAATTCCACAGCTTTCTTCTGAATCGGGGGCAATTGCCTACCGGGTAGGTCCTGGGGATACGGTTGCCGAAATTGCTGAGGCGTACAACGTTCCGCAATCCTTATTAATCTCCGCTAATCGCATCAGCAATCCAAATTTTATCTTTGTGGGGCAGGTCTTGCAGGTTCCAGGCAATCAAGTTGCCAGCCCTCAGGTTCCTACTAGAGAATCTAGCTTTGAAGCAAAGGCTCCGTCGGTAGCAGAGGCTCCGCTCCCAACTCGGTTAGAAACCCCGGCTGCGCCCGTTCAGATTTCCTCAGTTCAGGGGATAGAGGCTAGTCAGACTGCTGAATCCGTCACTGTTCCAACAATTCCGACTGCTGTGGCTTCTGAGCCGTCTGCTACAACCCTGATGCTGCCTCAGCAGGTCGCGGCTGCACCCATTAGCACGACGCCTGCGACTCCCGCAGCCGGAAGCGAATTGATGCTGCCTGCCACTCCTGCTCAGCAAAGCAACGCAGCAGATAACGTGACAAATCCGTTTGTGCAAAATTTGCTGGCTGAGATTCGCACTTTGAGACAGCAACATCAGCATCCGTCAGGCGCTCCCCAGGTGCAGGCAGCTCAGACTGTCACTGCACCGGCTGAGCCTGCAACGATCGCAGCCGCTACGGTCTCAGGTTCAATGGCGGTCAATCCTCAGTTTCAGCGGCGCAATGAAAGTGCGGTAGGGGGTAGTGCTCCTGCACCCGAAACGAATCAGTCGCAAGTAGTCGCGGTCGCTCCGCTAGGCTCAGAAAATTATGAACCACTGCTGCGACCCGTAACTGGACGGATGGTTTCACCCGATCTGCCGCCGCTGCCCGGAGCAGACAACTTCCTGCCCAATCAGCGCGAAGTCTTTGACGGCTTTATCTGGCCTGCTCGTGGGCTTCTGACTTCTGGTTATGGCTGGCGTTGGGGTAGAATGCATCGCGGAATTGATATTGCTGCTGATGTCGGAACCCCGATTTACGCAGCTGCCGATGGCGTGATCGAATTCGCTGGCTGGAATGCGGGCGGCTACGGCAACATGATCGAGATTCGCCATGCAGACGGCAGTATGACTCGCTATGCTCACCTGAATCGGATTTCGGTTCGGTCGGGACAAAGGATTGGGCAGAGTCAGCAAATTGGTGAGATGGGCAGCACGGGTTACAGCACGGGTCCGCACCTTCATTTTGAAGTCCATCTTGCACAAGGTACGGTTAACCCAGTTTCTTATCTGCCCAGTCGTTAGTAATGGTATATCCCGTTCATCTCAAATCCGGTTCATTGGCTATTCTCCGACCCGTCACCTGGTTTTTTCTTCAGGGTCTTTAAGCGGATTTGATATCAGCCAATAAGGGGAGCAATATTGCTCCTCTTTTTTATGTTTAAAGTTCGGAATCTCGGTTTGAAGTTCGACATCGGGCTTGCTTTAGGATTTCAAAGCTCCCCATTCCTTAGGAATTCAGGGGGTAATGTAGCCTTTCTGATTCTCCTCAAACTCCCTTCGGAAAAACCAATGCGATCGCTGTTCTGATTGAAACGATACCCAGCATTCGCGCAAGTTTATTAAACCAGGGACGATGAGAGGGTTATTTGTCCCTTATCATTTGTCTCTGTCATTGCTATTCATCATTCGCAATTCGCAGAGAGCCATTCACTGATGACAACCGTATCTCGCGCTGATCTTTGTCTCTTTGTTTATCCCTAATTGCTTTACTAAATCGATCGCTCAACTTAGTCGCCTAATAATTCCAAAACCTTGATCAGCAGCGTATTTAATACCAGCCGATCGAGTCGCGTTAAAATCATGTTATGCTTTGTGACGGTTTTCGATTAGGGATCGTCAAAACCGCCTTTAGCTTTGTTTTTAGCTCTGAAAGTCTAACTGCGCTGGAGCGTGATCATAAGCGATCGCGTTTGGGTTTCCTGGGGTTGCAGGTAGGCGATCGTTCCGTTTTCGCAGGCAACATTCAGGTCATAAGGCATGGTAGTGCAAGGTTCAACCACAACG
The DNA here is from genome assembly GCF_014695615.1 of Leptolyngbya sp. FACHB-711. NCBI lineage: Bacteria > Bacillati > Cyanobacteriota > Cyanophyceae > Leptolyngbyales > Leptolyngbyaceae > Leptolyngbya > Leptolyngbya sp. FACHB-711. Next base: position 8,703 of record NZ_JACJOR010000295.1, on the reverse strand, counting down.
ACATAGTGATCGTGCCAGCCACCGAAGCTCTGAAACATCCAGACATAGGGAAATTCTGCCGTGTCAAAGCGCATGACCAAAGCAGACTTCGACTTCATGCTGCGAATGCCGCAGTGACCCGCTGCCAATTGAGAACTGTAGAAAAATTCCTGGAGTTGGGAAGAGCGGGGTGGCACCTGCTTGATATTGATTTCGGTTCCTTCGGCGGTGAGTGCTTTGGGAAAGCGGGTCTGCTGTTGCTGACCGATAATGCGGCTAAAGTCGAGCGTCACAGGTTCGATCAGGCAATCGGGCAAAATGATTTCGTCACCCGGTTCGATCGCAATTGCGGCATGATGCTTTAGCAAAAACGGAATCGTTTCATCGACCTGATTTTGCAGCGTGTAGACGATCGCTGCTTTCGGTTTAGAAGCACTGATGCGAATATTTTTGGTGACGGTCACAGGGACAGTTTGGCAAACGTATCGCATCGTCACGCCCAGTTTTGTGGATTCGATCACTTCCCAGGACTGCGACCACAGTTCACCGTGATCCACCAAATTGCGCCCCTGAAATTCCCCTGCTGCGTCATTGGGAAACACTTCATCCCAGCCGCCAGTCCAGTTCTGATCAAAGGAAGCTCCAACTTCCAGCGATCGAGACTTATTGGCATTGTATTCTTCAGGATGCCAAAGCCATTTCTTACCCGTTTGTAAATCCTGAAGTTGATCAATTCGTCCACCCAAATCGGGTCTGATCACGAGCTTGATTTCTGCATTTTCTAAAATCAAAGCTTGAGTAGAAAGGGGCTGTAGCTGGGACGAGTCGATCGCGACCACCTGATTTTCTCCTTTGCACGACTAATCCACAAATACCGCTGTTTCAAGGTTCCTGTCACTCCCACTAGAGATAGATAAGCCCGTGACTGAGCCGAGTTTAGATGCTTCGCTCAGTCACGGGCAGAGTGTAGATAAAAGTGATAAACCCTGTGGTCGGGAGAAATTGAGCAATGAGTTTGTGAATGGTTTAAGGATGAGTGTGATCTGCTAAACAATCCTCAAACCGATCGATTTGTACCTAAAGTTTAGAGGACGAACCTGTTAATTTTAGGTTCCAAACGATTCACAAACGGGAGATTAAGGGAGCGGATTTCAGAGAATGTTTGAATCATGAGATACTGCTCAAGCCACCCCTCAAACCCATTCAAGGCAAGAATCAAGCGAAATAATTGCCAGTTGTTAACCTGCCGCCTGTCGCATCTTGCCCTGCCATCTGAATTCCCGTTAGGTTGACTACAAGATCGTTGTTGCTAAAACTTGCCACACCGTCATTAGCGGCAACATAAGTGCGTGTGCCCCATTGGAAAAAGACGGCTTCATTGGGTTGCAATGCCTGGTCTCCGCCAACAAGCTGGTTTTTGTCGCGGAATGCTGCTTGAGCGGCGGCTGTCAGGTCGCTACCCGTTTTGCGTCCGGCATTGAACACGCCGCGTGGAAGTTGGGCGGTTTGCAGGTTGTTGTCGTAGTCAAGCTGAAGTCGATCGCCTTGAGCGAAGGTGAAATCCGTAATGCGATCGAGGCTGCCAACACGGGACTGGCTGAAAGCTGTCTGCTGCGATGCCCCTGCATAAACAAAGCGATCGGCTCCGGTTCCCCCGGTGAGGGTATCTGCGCCCAGGTTGCCAATCAGCACATTATTGCTGGCATTGCCCACTAGCGTATCGTTGCCGCTCGTTCCGTTGAAGGTATTGCTTCCTGATGTGCTTTCCCCTGATATACCGCCTCCTGATGTACCGCCTCCTGGCATGCTTTCCCCTGATGTACCGCCTCCTGATGTACTGACTGCTGATGTACTGCTTCCTGGAGCCATTGCGCCTGCTTCAAATGCACCGATGTCAATCCGTCCATCCGATCGCGTAAAGCCGCGTCCATCCGTCGTGGGTGCGCCTGCGGCAATGCCGCTATTGATTGCGGGACTTCCTGCCAGTAGGGCGTGGGTGAGCATCCCGCCGCCGTTATTCTGGAGCGATCCCAGCATTGGATCGACCAGTCGAACGCTTGGAGTTGCGTTGTAGTCGTTCCAGTTGTTGGTGCGCTTGGGCGGAAACTGAATATTGCCGCCATTGTCAATCAGGACGCGGTTTGTGTGCTGCTGAATGCCCCAATTGTTCGTGCCGTTGTCGGCAGTGTTATTGGAAAAGATGGTGTTTTTCACCGTTACACGGGCATTATCCGGTGCAGAAATGCCACCCCCGACCCAACCTGCTTTGTTGTTGGCGATCGTTGTGTTGATAATATCCGTGTTGCTATACAGCGTCATCGCGCCGCCCACGCGGTTGTAGTCGGTTCCGGTGGTTTTGTTGCCGGAGAAGGTGCTGTTCGTAATCGTGCCGGGTGCGCCCATCATCCACAAGCCGCCGCCCTGACTGGAAGCTGTGTTGTTGACAAACGAGCTATTGCTGATGGCAAGTCCCCGGTTGTTACCGTTGCTCATCACCACCACGCCGCCGCCGTTGCCGCCATTGCCCTGTGGAAGGGACTGCACTGCGTTGTCTTTGAACGTACTGCGATCGATGATGACGTTATCCTGCGTTCCGGTGTACAGATAGGCTGCGCCGCCTTCTGCCTTGCCTTGGTTGCCTTCAAACACGCTGCCCACAATCCGAATCGTGCCCGATGCCTCGCTGGTGCTGCTGGCGCGATCGGTGTAGATGGCTCCGCCGTAGCCGCGCAAAGTCGGATTTTGCTGTCCGGCTGCAAAGTTGGCTGCCAGCGTACTGTTGTTGATAAAGCGCGAATTTTCGATCGTCAGTTTGCCATTGAGGCTGTTGATTGCACCGCCGTTAATACCCTGGTTATTGGTGAAACTGCTGTTTCGGACGATGAAATTCCTCGGGCTGAGAAAGGCGATCGCCCCTGCACCACGTTCGTCATTTCCGGCAGTTGCCTGGTTGCGATCGAACTGGGAATTGGTGACGGTCAAATTGTTTTCCCAGGCTGAGTAGATGGCTCCGCCGCCTTTGTTGGCAACGTTGTTTTGAAAGCTAACTTTGTCGATGCTGATGTTTGCCCTGTGTTCACCCTTGATCGCACCGCCCTGATCGTTCGTTTTACCGTTGATCAGGCTGAGATTTTTGAAGGAAACGGTGGTGGGAAAGTCTTGGTTCGAGTTCACCCAGAATATGCGGGAGGCATTATTGCCACTGATTTTTAACCCTGGCGCAGTGCTGCCATCGATCGTGATGTTTTTGCCAGGGGAGACGTCAATTTGTCCGCTTGTGAGCGTAATCGTTTGTCCCGCTAGATTGGATGCAAATTGAATCGTGCTTCCAGCAGGTGCCGCAGCGATCGCTGCCCGCAGTGAACCTGCACCACTATTCGCAGTGCTGGTAACGGTGATGATATTCGACATGAAAGCTCCTCTAATGGTGGGAGTCACCGCGCAGATTGCGATCGTCACGCTTCTCGACGGAAGCAGAGACTAGAAATCTGGGTGCAGCAGCACCGGGTGATCTCGCAATGAATAACAGACACAACAGGGATGCTTCGTCGTTTCAACCTGTTTGCTATTTCACACGCACAGAACACACTGAGGTTCACTCAAAGTGAACGAATTGAGCTGGTAGAAGTTGGTAGTCTGACCCTTTTTCCCTAATTTTGGATTGCCCGGAAAGGCAACGCCTGCGGCGTGGTAGATTCACACTCATTTAACAGGAGAGCCGCAGTTGCTTCACACCGACCCACTGTAGAGGGTAATGGGAGCCGGAGGATGTGATAAGCCACAGTGGAGGGGGTGATATGTGTCACGAGGGGATGGGCAGAGATGAGGTTGTTTGGGGCGGAGGGTGTTTAAGCTGGCTGTAGGAAAGATGAGGATGGATGAAGAAGGGAGATGGTTAGGCGTTTGGGGGGTGGGCCGATCGCGCACTAATGTGGGGGAGGGTGACGGTGAAGGTAGTTCCTTTGTCTTCGATACTGTCGATCGTAATGTTGCCTTGATGCCGATCAACGCACTGCTTAACCACGGCTAATCCCAGCCCGCTACCGCTCACGCTGATGCTGTTTTGTCCTCGATAAAATGCCTCAAAGATTTGCGATCGATCGGCTGGGGCAATGCCCAATCCATTGTCTTTGATTTGGAGAATAGTTTGTCCGGGTTGACAGTCAAGCAGCAGTTCAATGAGCGAAGTAGAACTGGAATATTTGATAGCATTGCAAAGCAAATTGCTCAGAATTGAATACAGCAGTTTCTCATCTAAAAGCACGTGTCGCTGGCTGCCCTGGCTAATGATTTGAACAGGATGAGACGATCGCATTGAGAGCTGAATTTCTTCAACTAAATTGAGGCAAAATGCTTCTAGATCGATCGGCTGCGGGTTAAATTCCAGTTTGCCTGCTTCGGCTCTGGTCAGGGTAAGAATGTCGGACAACATTTGCTTCATCAGCTTGGCAGAAGATTGGATTCGCTCCAGATTTTTTTGCTGGCGTTCTTTTGTCCACGAGGCTTCGTTATCACGCATAAGCTGGGCGGAGCCTAAAATTACGCTGAGCGGAGTGCGAAACTCATGCGACACCATCGAAAAGAATTTCACCTTTAACTCGCTGAGTTCCTTTTCCTGAAGCAGAGTCGATCGCAGCTTTTCTGCTTGCTGCCGCTGGGCATACTGGTAATAGAGCAACAGGGCAAACCCAAGAAAGATAGCCAAGCTAGAAAGGCTAATCAAAAACTCAATTAAATATCGGCTGCGAATGCTAGTTTGGGATTGGTTGAGCCACTGCTGCAAACGCTGTTCTTCCTCAGCTTGCATCTGATTCATCACCAATGCAATTTGCTCCCGAAGCTGAATGCTTTGTTCTGTAATTTCTGCTTGAGTGGTGCGATCGTTCGGCTGTTTCTGATGAAGCTGAATCGATTGTTCCAGAAGAATGATGCGGCGATCGAGCAGTTGTTTAAGCTGGTTAAATTGGGCAATTTGCTCACTGTTCGTGTCAATTTGCTGCTGAAGAAGCTGCATTTTTGGAACGATTGCTTTAACTGCTTCTTGATACCGCAAATATTCAGCGTGATCGCTGAGAAAAACGTAACCGCGTCGCCCGGATTCAGCAACTGTCATCGTGGAAAAAATATTGGCAAGGCTTTTAATCACTTCATAGGTTTGTTTGGATTGATTGGTGCTTTCAATGAGCTGCTTGGCGTTTTGATAGGAAGTCCAGTTCGTGAATCCCATTAATACAATCACAGAAGCGAAACCTGCTCCCAGTGCTCGTTTTCTCTGCAAGAGTTTCACGTTAACTTTTGTTCCGTCTCGATCGTCGATCTGCTCTGCCACGCTTCCCTTCCTCGCCTACCTTCTCTTCAGCATATCGCTCCAGAATTGCCTAAGATTGAGATAAGTTGAGAGATTGAGATAGATTGAGGCGAACCGGATTAAGCGAAGGCGGCGATGCGAATTTTAGTGGTCGAAGATGATGTTCAGCTAGCAGAAGTCGTAGCGGAGGCTTTGACTGATGCTCAGTATGTGGTGGATGTGGCGCGGGATGGAGAGTCTGCCTGGGATTGGCTGGAGTCGCTGACCTATGATTTACTTGTGCTGGATGTGACGCTGCCGAGGCTAGATGGTATTCGCCTGTGCCGGCGGCTGCGCGATCGTCATTTAACCCTGCCAGTGCTGATGCTGACTGCGCGAGATACGATCGCCGATCGCATTACCGGATTGGATGCAGGGGCAGATGATTATGTGGTCAAGCCGTTTGACTTACAGGAACTTCTGGCGCGAGTGCGGGCACTGCTGCGGCGGGGCAATGCGACGGCGGCAACGGAGTTAATCTGGGGCAGTCTTCAGCTCAACCCCAGCACCTATGAGGTGTTTTACGATCGCCAGCTTATTGCCCTGACGCCCAAGGAATTCGCACTACTGGAACTGCTGATATCAAGCGGTCGCCGGGTGCTCAGCCGAACTGGAATTATCGATCGCATCTGGTCGCTGGAAAATCCTCCCGCTGAGGAAACAGTAAAATCGCACGTTAAATGTTTGCGAAATAAGCTGAAATCGGCAGGTGCGCCAGAAAATTTGATCGAAACAGTGCATGGGTTGGGGTATCGCTTGAGGCAGCTCGATGGGGGAACATGAGCTATCTACCCGATTTCTACCCGTTTTCTGCCCGAATTTCTGCTGACCCTGGGGTTATCGTAAGAGCAAATATGGATTCACCTTCGGGGGCGGCGACGAGAAGCAGACAGCCAGCCCCGATTTTTTTAACTGTAGCTTGGTGGTTGCTGCGGCGTGCAGTCGACTTTCTCAAGACGATGCTTGCAGTGCGGTGGCGTGATGGTGAATGTGGTCTTCGATAAAGCTGGCAATGAAGTAATAGCTGTGATCGTAGCCGTCCTGCATCCGCAGCGTCAAAGGTTGCCCAACCTGGGCGCAAGCCTGCTCCAAACGATCGGGCATGAGCTGTTTTTCGAGAAAACTATCGGCAGTTCCCTGGTCGATCAGGATGGGTCGTCGCCAGGGGGCAGTTAGAATTAGCTCACTCGCATCGTAAGCTTTCCAGCTTTCCGTTTCTTCGCCCAGATAGTGACGAAACGCTTTTTGCCCCCAGGGGCACTGCACCGGAGCAGCGATCGGCGCAAACGCAGATACCGAGCGGTAGCGATCGGGATTTTTGAACGCGCAGAGTAACGCTCCGTGTCCTCCCATTGAATGTCCAAAAATTCCCTGGCGATCGGGCTGAATCGGAAAATGGGCAGCGAGTAAGGCAGGTAGCTCTTGAGTGACATAGCTGTACATTCGATAATGCGGTTTCCAGGGTTCCTGCGTTGCATCGACGTAAAACCCTGCTCCCGTGCCAAAATCCCAGTCGTCCTCTTCTCCCAGAATTCCACAATTGCGCGGACTGGTATCCGGCGCGACCAGCATCAAACCATGCTTTGCCGCAAACTGCTGTGCCCCGGCCTTCACCATAAAATTTTCTTCGGTGCAGGTTAGCCCAGACAAAAAATACAGCACCGGAACAGGATTTGCAGCTGCCTGAGGCGGGCGGTAAATCGAAAAGCGCATTTCGCTATTGCAAGACTGCGATCGATGCTGATAGAACTCGATGGTTCCACCAAAGCAGCGAGCTTGATTCAGCAATTGGGGAGCTTCACTCATAGAGAAGAAAAGATAAAGCAGAAAATGGGCATGCAACGGGGATAGACCGATCGAAATGAGAGGTTGTTGAAAGCATAGTTGAAAGCATAACTGTGACCCAGATCGTGCCTCTCGTTCCCCAGATTTGACTCTATCAATCTTGCATGATTCAGAAATAAAAAATCTACTCCTCTAAGCAGGATTGATAAAGAATCAGTTGATTATCCCAGAGAAAAAATTATCTGGTGTCGATCGTATTTTATGTTGCTGTGTTTTAGGCTGTGATCGTGAGCATCAGGTAAATCAAATCCTGCAGAAAACTAGTGAAAAACATTTCTGCATTTACCTGCATCGCAACCCAGGCATTAGCTCCCGGTTTGGCAGTGTGACGGCGATCGATCAGCGTTTGCCCGATCGTCCATTCTCCCTGGATTTCGATTTTTACCGTCGCTCTTTGCAGCAAAAACGATTCTGGGTAGAACAAATAGCCGATCGTGGCTGCATCGTGAACCAGAAATCCGGGAATGCCTCTGGTTTCACAATAGCCTGTTGCCGTACCGATCATAAATTCACAAAGCGGGCTGATGAGCTGAGCGATCGGGCTGCGATGGGAAGAATTGGTCACGACCGCCTGTGCCATCTGACGAGTAAAGATTAGGTGTTGCGTCACATCGAGCGGCATCACAACTAGATCATCGCGACTGTTGAAAACCGTTTGGGCAGCGACGGCATTGAACCAGATGTTAAATTCGGCGTGGGGCGTTACGTTGCCCGGTGCGAGAAAAGCTCCCCCCATGACGATGATCTCTTTCGCCTGCTTCAGGATGCCGGGCTGTTTGGCTTCAGCGGCAGCAAGATTGGTCAAAGGACCGATCGCTACGATCGTCACTTCCCCAGGCATGGCGTTGAGGCGATCGATAATCACATCATCGGAGCGGCGGGCGGTTTCAAACGCATGGGTGGCTGCGGGTAGCGTCTCCGATAGGTTGCCCATCCCGTCAGGTCCATGAATAGAGGACGCATCCTCAATCGCCCCTTGCACAGGCACTCCTCGACCGACTTCGATCTGAGAAAATCCTGCTAAGCTCAGGATCTGGCTGCTGTTGCTAAAGGTCTTCTGGGCAGCGACGTTACCATCGGCTGTGGTGACTGCAATCAAATCTGCAAAACCCCGTTTGACTAGACTGAGTAGCCATAAAAAGGCAAAGGTATCATCGCCACCCGGATCAGTGTCGAGAATGATTTGAGGAATACCTTTTTGAGGAATACTTTGAGAATGAGTCATTACAAGTCACGTATAAAAACAGATATGAAAACAAGGATAGAAGCAGGGATAAAAATTAGTTCAATCTTTTATTGAGCCTTTTATTAAGCAAACGAGCGATCGCGTTTACTAGAACTTTGGGTTCTACCGGTTTTGCAATGTGTTGCTAAAATCCTGCTGCCATTGTCTGCTGATAGTCACTTTCCCCCATGCAGCAAATTAATAAAACTTTCCCGATCGCGATCGCGGTCATCTGAGTGATTCACATCGTCAACAGTGAGGGCAAGGAGCCCTACCTCGGTATATCCGCTAATTTCACAAAAAGCAG
>NZ_JACJOR010000294.1:0-10893 GCF_014695615.1 Leptolyngbya sp. FACHB-711 | reverse complement strand
GTGATATTGGGCTGGGCGCAAATGCTGCGTAGTCGGCAGTTAGATGAGACCATGATGGCTCGTGCCGTAGAAACCATTGAGCGGAATGCTAAAGCCCAGGTAAAACTGATTGAAGATTTGCTAGATATTTCTCGCATCATTCGAGGCAGTCTGCATCTCAATATTCGCCCGGTCAATTTGGTTTCTGTGATTCAGGAAGCGATCGATGCGGTGCAGCTTGCCGTCACTGCGAAAAACATCGAGATTCGGTCAGTGCTTGATGAATCTACGAGTTTAGTGTCAGGAGATAGCGATCGCCTCCAGCAGGTAATTTGGAATTTGCTCTCGAATGCGATCAAGTTCACGCCGAGACAAGGGCAGATCGAAGTCCGGCTAGAGCAGGTTTCCTCTAACGCCGTCATTACAGTAAGTGACACAGGGCAAGGGATCGATCCAGCCTTTCTGCCTTATGTCTTTGACCGCTTTCGTCAGGCAGAACGAGCGACCACACGTCATCACGGTGGATTAGGGTTAGGACTGGCGATCGTGCGGCAATTGGTAGAGATGCATGGGGGAACAGTTGCCGCAAACAGTTCTGGTGAAGGGCAAGGAGCCACCTTTACGGTGCAGATTCCTCTAATGGCAGTTTGCATGGAGCCCAGTGAAGCCCAGACATCTATCCCTGAGAAGGCCAATGCATTCGCCTTGCATCACAGCTTGAGCAATGTGGATGTGCTGGTGGTTGATGATGAAGCCGATACCCGCAATCTGTTGACCGTTGTGCTAGAACGCGCCGGAGCCACGGTTAGATCAGCAGATTCGGTCAATGAAGCCTTGCATATGATTGAACGGTCGCAGCCTGATATCTTGATCAGCGATGTGGGGATGCCAGAGCAGGATGGATACGCACTGATCCGTCAGGTGCGGGAGAATGAGTCAGAGCGAGTCGGCACGATTCCTGCGATCGCCCTCACTGCTTACGCTAGAGAAGAAGACCGCAGGCAATTATTAAAGGCAGGCTTTCAGCTTCACCTCTCTAAGCCCGTTGAATCGACGGCATTAGTTGCGGCAGTGGTAAGCCAGGTTGGACGCAGTGCCTAGATTCAGCAGAAAAATTAGGTTCCAGAATCGTCTTATTGGGTTGATAACTAATGGGCGTTGCTGAAACGGAGTATGATATGCCCCCCTAGCCCCTCAAATTTTAGGGGAACCAGAATTCAAAGGGGGGAACCCGAATTCAAAGTCCCTCCTCGCTCTTTAAGAGCGGCAACCAATAAATTGGGGGATTTAGGGGGCGATACAGAAGCTAAATTTGCACCCTTCATATCCTGATTCCGCAATGCCAACTGTTTGCTGTCTATCAAAGTTGAGCTGTGATAAAAGGATAGCGGTTCAGTTCTGGCTCTAACCCCTTAGCATAAATTCTTTGCTTCAAGCTGACAGGTGTGAAAAGTTGTCTTTGATGAACTACCAACTCTGTCTGACCCAGAAAGAGAAAGCCAGTGTTGTTAAGAACAGAATGAAAGCGAGTCAGGATGGAATTTTGAGCTTCCGGCGTAAAATATATCAATACATTACGGCAGATCAGTAAATCAATTGCAGGTAGGGGAGCATCCTTCATCAGGTCATGCTGCTTAACTGTAACGATGCGGCGAAGCTTGGGGGAAAAGGCTAAACCTTTTGTGGTTTGCCTAAAGTATTTTTTAAGCAGGTCGGGAGGAATATCGAGAATTTCTAAGTCATTGTAGGTAGCGTTCTGGGCTTGGTGAAGCGTATCTCTATCGGCATCAGTGGCATAACACTGAAGTCGCTGCTGGCAGAATTCAACCCCTAAAACTTCTGCTAATAAGATTAAAAGGCTATAAATTTCTGCTCCAGTCGCACAGCCCGCGCTCCAAATTCGAATCGGTTCCTCTGACGGCTTACAGTCAATTATTTTAGGAATTACTTCAGTAGCTAGATAAATCCAGGCGTTGTAATCGCGGAAAAAGCCAGTAAAGTTAATCAGAACATCACTCAGCAGAGCAAGGTGTTCTTCTGAATCACATTGCAAATACTGTAGGTAGTTCTCGTAGGTATCAATGTTAATCCGTTGCATTCGGTGCCGAAATCGGCGCATCAACGTCGAGCGTTTATAGTGCGTTAAGTCACACTCGCGGCTGTACTTGAGGTAGTCTAACAGGGTTTCAAATTCCAGACTGGCTTCATCTAGAGTTTGAACTCGATTCCCCCCCAAGGGCTTCGTATCGTACAAAAGGCTATTCTCGAAGTGACTTTGAGCAAACATGTTTCACTCCTTTGTTAAATTCATCTCTTTACTAAGGGGGCATTGAGCGACCCTATATGAGTTGGCTTTCTCTACATCTGGCTGAATCAGGGAAAAATTTGTCCTCCAACCCCAATTCCGGAGATCGCAAAGATATAGCACCTCAAGGAGTTACCGGGTTATCTTTCGTATGCAAAACCTACTGCATGAACTCTGGGTACGAATAATATATTAACCTTAAGCTGAGATTGCCGCTTGCGTACGAATTAGAAAGGTTTATGTAAAAAATTTCAAGCTGCTCTGAGCGTACTGAATATGAACCGGATATGACCAAGAGCTTGATTGAACAGACATTTTTAATCCTGTTACTAAAGAATTGCTGTTGGAGCAATGATTATATGAACAGTTTTTGTTCCACCATCACATCAGAAGCTGTAAACGCATGATTCGTATGTAAAACTCATGATAGAGTCGATTCGTACAAAGTTATATTATCTTTATACAGAGATGGTCATTTGCGTACGAATTAAGCATGTCCTCATTTGAGAAACTTCAATCTGATCTGGATGCACTTAATGCCCAACGAGCACAAATCGTCGGGGAAGGCTGGTTTTTGCAACATTGCTGGTTGGTGCAGGTTAAGCCAGGAGGCACTGCCCATACTGACTCTAAGTATTGGCAGGTGAGAAGCCGTCAACCGCTCTTTAATGGCAAGACCCTAAAGCACCTAAAAGCGGAGGAAGTGGAGGATTACAGAGCCGCGATCGCCCGAGGTCGGCAGCTCAAGCAGGTCGATCGCCAGATTGAAAAACTTCAACAGCGGCTCAGGCAACAGACTTCTATAACAGACACCTCAAGAGACACTTCAAGTCGCTCATTCCCATCATCCCCCCAGGAAACGCCTCTCCAGGGGCCGATGCTCGCGGGTGGTTCTCAGCGATCGTCGGAAGAATCGGTGGAACAGCCTCCAGAGCCAGGAAAATCCGCTGATCTGACTGAGCAGGAGCGTCTCGTCAAAGAAGTGCTTGCGAATAGCCAGGCACTGAGAGCTTCACTACGGCGGTCAGTTGCGCTTTGCAAATGGTTAGGGGCAAGAAATATTGACCTGAGAAAAGGACATCCCCGTGCTCAGTAGAAGCGAAGCATCCTTTGCTCCGCCATACTTTGCTTTGGCATCCTTTGCTTGGCGTTGCTGAATTCGAGTATGATTTGCCCCCCTAGCCCCCCAACTTTGGGGGGAACTAATCCTCAAAGTCCCCCAGCATTGGGGGATTTAGGGGGCGATACAGAAGCTCAATTGGGTTCTTCATATTTCTATTCAGCAACGCCCTTTGCTCTGCATATGTTTTGCTTTGCAGATGTTTTGCTTTGCAGATTTAATGCGATCGCCCCCGACGATCCTAGATTTCTTCAGTGAGCTTTAATTCTTCAGCTAAATTGTCTTGGCTTAATACTTCGTTGCTCATCACCGCTTGCCGCACTAGTTTTGCTCGCCGCTCAGCGTCCTCAGCTTTTTGCAACAGCAGGTCTGCCGCCTCAGGCTCATTCATCTCTCGCAGATGCTTGGCAGTATGCTTCATTAACATCTCACTCTCTTCGATCGTGCGGATGCCACCCCAGAGCATTTCTTCGATGGATTGTGTCACCTCAGCTAAAAGGGAATTGAGCGAATAGGCGTGCCCAGTGTGGCAGCGAAAGCGCAGCAGGTTTCCTTCTTTCAACTGCAACAGTACGCCGTGGCACTCAGGACAAGTAAAGGGAGACAAATCGCCTAGCTTCATGATGCCCATCTCCAACCCATTGTCTTCCCGCGCAACGCCCACTTCAATATCCATTTTTTCAGACACCGGATTTTTCTCCTGCTCAGGAATCTCTTTGTGAACTAAATCTCCTAACAAAGCTCCCATTTTGCTGAGCGGTAAACAATAATCCACTTCTACCGCTTGCAATGCCGCCCTGGGCATTGAGGGGTGCATCGCATCAAGCGGGTCTTGAACGATGGCAATGCCGCCCCGCTCTTTGATGGCATATAGCCCAGCCGCGCCATCATCCAGGCTGCCCGTTAACACTATGCCAATGGCTCGTGTGCTATACGACCAGGCAGCAGAGCGAAACAAAACATCCACTGCCGGACGGAAGCGGTTTTCTTTGGGTCCCCGGGAGAGCCGAACCGTGCCTGGCTCAACCAACAAATGATGATCGGGAGGAGCCACATAGATATGACCCGATCGAATTGGCTCCTGGTCAACCGCCTGCGTTACGGATAGGGGAGTGATCCGCCCCAAAATTTGGGATAATAAGCTTGGGTAATCTGGAGAGATGTGCCAAACGATGAAGATTGCCGCAGGAAAGTCAGGGGGCAGTTGAGAAATCAGCGTTTCAAAGGCTCTGAGTCCTCCGGCTGATGCACCGATGACGATGATGTCTGGCTTTGGCACACAATACTCCTTATCGTCGTGAGTCTCAAACGACTCCTAAACGCAAAAGCTATCATACTCACCCAGCAAACAACACTGCCTTAGGGCTAGTCTGAGTCAGAGTGTGATGTAGGCGGTGACAAAGCCCGCGCTGAGCGCGATCGCCTCTTAGCCCCCCAGCAGATTTGCTCCATCATAAAAGATAGTTATAGGAGATACTTATAGGTAAGGGGTCGCCCTTAAGTTCGCAAAATAGTAGCTACGAGACATGGCACCCAGACGCCCTTCTAAAAAGCCTCAATCCGATTCTTCTGATCACCCCTCAGATCAGTCGCAGCAGAGCAGTGACAATCAAACAGACAGCCATGATGGATTATTTCCGGTTGTCGGAGTTGGAGCTTCGGCTGGAGGCTTGGAAGCTTTTACCCAATTGCTGCATCATTTGTCAACCGATACGGGAATGGCATTTGTTCTGATTCAGCACATGCCTGCCAATCTGGAAAGCACGTTGAGTACGATTCTTTCTAGAACGACTCAAATGCGGGTGCAGGAAGCGCAGGACGGCATGATGGTAGCCCCTAATCAGGTCTATGTGATTCCGTCGAATTTTTCGATGACGATCGCTCAAGGGGTCTTAAGACTAAAGCCTCGCTCAGAGGCAAGCGGCGTATTTATGTCGGTCGATATGTTTTTGCTCTCCCTGGCAGAGGAGCTGGGCAACAAAGCGATCGGCATTATTCTATCGGGGGGCAATTCGGATGGAACGCGGGGCATTCAAGCCATCAAAGGGGTTGGGGGTGTCACCTTTGCTCAATGTGAAAATACAGCACAAGTTGATAGTATGCCCAACACGGCGATCGCTACAGGCCAGGTAGACTTTGTTTTACCGCCTGACCAAATCGCCGCGAAACTGGCAGAAATCAGTCAGCACCCTTACATTGCCAGTCCCTCCCCTATTGAATTGGATGGCAGCTCACCTGAAGACGAGAATTCTCTCACGGTGATCTTCAGTTTGCTGCGGAGGGCGACTGGCGTTGACTTTACCCACTATAAGCAAACGACATTAAGTCGCCGAATTCAGCGCCGGATGCTGTTGTACAAGTTGGAGCACCTAGACGATTACGCTCGTTATCTTGAGGGCAACCCGGCAGAAGTGATCGCGCTCTATCAAGATTGCTTGATTCATGTCACCAGTTTCTTTCGCGACCCTGAAAGCTTTGATGTCTTAAAAAGTCTCGTTTTTCCTGCCATCCTCAAAGACCGATCGCCCGGTAATCCCATTCGGATCTGGGTGGCAGGCTGCTCTACGGGGGAAGAAGCGTACTCGATCGCCATCTGCCTGCTCGAATTTCTCGCGGATCAGCATCCCCGTGTGCCGATCCAAATTTATGCCACTGACATCAGTGAGACGGCGATCGAACAAGCCCGCAGCGGCATTTACACCGCTAGCCAGGTTGCCAATGTTTCTGCCCAACGGCTCTATCGGTTTTTTGCCCAGGTTGAGGGGAACTACCAGATTAGTAAAGCGGTGCGCGAGGTGTGCGTCTTTGCCAAACAAAACCTGATTAGTGATCCGCCCTTTTCGCGGCTCGACTTAATTAGCTGTCGCAATGTGTTGATTTATCTAGACAATACTTTGCAGAAAAAGCTCTTGCCCATTCTCCATTACGGGTTGAAGCCCACGGGCTTTCTCATGATTGGCACGTCAGAAACCGTTGGTGACTTTACAAACCTGTTCGCGCTGTGTGATAAAAAGAACAAAATTTACGCCAAAAAACTAACAACGGCTCGACCCAACCTTGATCTGACTGCCAGCTCTTATTCTCCAATGATCATTGAGCCTCAGCCGCTTGAACCCGATCATCTCCCCAGCGACTTAGAGCTGCAAAGAGAAGCCGATCGCATTGTATTGAACGAATATGCCCCCGCTGGAGTGGTCGTTGATGCCAACCTGGAGATCCTGCAATTTCGCGGCAAGACCAGCTCCTATCTGGAACCGATTCCCGGTCGCGCCAGCTTAAATCTGCTCAGAATGGCAAAAGGAGAATTGCGGCGAGAATTAGAGTCTGCTATCTATCAGGCCAAACAACAGAAGTTGCCCATCAAACGAGACGGCTTACAGGTGAGAGAAGCGGATCGAATTCGATCAATCACCGTCAATGTCATACCTTTGCAGGTGGGGAAGAACCAGGAGTGTTTTTTGGTGCTGTTTGAAAGTGCTTCAACGCTGGAGTTAACCATTGCATCCGACGATGGCAGCACTTCCACGGAGCACAAGACCCGCGATGTTCAGGAGATCGCTCGGCTCAAGCAAGAACTGACCGTAACCCGAGAACATCTGCAATCAATCATTGAGGAGCAGCAAGCCACTAATCAAGACTTGCGGGCTGCCAACGAAGAAATTTTGTCGAGCAATGAAGAGCTGCAAAGTACGAATGAGGAACTTGAAACGGCAAAAGAAGAAATTCAGGCGGCGAATGAAGAACTGAACACCATCAATGATGAGCTGCGTCGCCGCACGCAAGAAGCTACTCAAGTCGGCAACGATTTGCAGAATTTGCTCAACAGCATTCATGTTCCCATCTTGATGCTGGGAGCGGATCTGCAAATTCGGCAATTCACTTCAGCGATGGAAGGGATCTTTAACCTGATCTCGACCGACATTGGGCGATCCCTGAGTGACATAACCCATAAACTGAACGTGCCCAACCTGGAGCAACAAATTTTAGAGGTGATTCGCACGCTCAACTTAAAGACTCAGGAGATTCAAGATCGAGACGGACGCTGGTATCATCTGCAAATTCGCCCCTATCGCACCGTTGACAACAAGATCGATGGGGCAGTGCTGATTTTGATTGATATTAACGACCTCAAACGCAGTAATGCTCAGTTGGTGGAAGCGAGAAACTATGCGGATGCGATCGTGGAAACCGTCTGGGAACCGCTGATCGTGTTAAATGGTGATTTGCAGGTGATCACCGCCAATCATTCGTTCTATGAAACGTTTCAGGTTTCAATCGTGCAAACCGAGCAATATTCGCTTTTTGAACTGGGTAGCGGACAATGGAACATCCCCCAACTGCGATCGCAGCTCGAAGAGATTATTACCAGCAATACCCCGTTTCAAGATTTTCGAGTTGAGCATTCTTTTGACCAGATTGGACATAAAGTCATGCGGCTCAAGGCTCGCAAAATGTCGATGAGTAACAACACCCAGATGATTTTGCTGGCGATCGAGGACATCACGGAGCAAAACCGATGCTAAGGGGAAAAGCTCTTGAAGGAATGTTGGATAGATCATTAGCAGATAGCACTATCAGAAGGCGCGATCGATGAGTCATGAGCAGACTGAGCAGCATTTTCAAATCATTCGTCGTTGGCTGATGGCACTGCAACAGCAAAATCTACCCGGTTGGGACAAAATCGATGCCGTACTCGAAGATCTGCAAGTGACCTGTGAGCAGATGCAAACCCGTTTGGAGTTTGCCGAAGCTGCTGAGGAAGAGCGACTCCAGCAGAATCAGCGGCTCGCCGCAGCCTATGACCATTACCGCGATTTATTTCAGTCTGCTCCGATCGCCTACCTCGTCACGGATGCCGATGGGGTAATTTTGGAAGCCAATGGGGCGAGCGCCCAACTCCTCAATGTGCCCCAAGCCTATCTAGTGGGGAAACCGATGGCTCGGTATGTGGCAGAGGGCGATCGTTCAGCCTTTCGGACTCATTTGAATCAGCTTTCTTATCAGAGGGATAGCCAAATTTGGCAAATGACCGTGTGTCCGCGAGGTAAACAACCCTTTGCTACTGAATGGCATATTGCGACCCTTGCGGTATCTGCGAAGCCGGATGTCCCTCATCCTAACGGGCAAATCGAGATACGGATTGCAGTGTACGACTTGAGCCACTCCCAGCCAGAGAATTCTCAATTAGAGCTTGGAGCGTTGATGCAACCTTCAAACCTCAAGCCTCAAACCTCACCTCCTGCATTGCCATTACCCCAATCTCTTGATGGTTTGCGGGTGCTTGTGGTGGAAGATGAAGCAGATATCCGCGAATTTGTTACGGCTATCTTTGAGGCGCATGGCATTGGTGTGAAAACGGTTTCGAGTGCAGCCGCAGCCTTAGAGGCGTTAGAGCAGTTCCGTCCAGATGTATTGCTGAGCGACATTCGAATGCCAGATGGGGATGGCTACAGTCTGATCCAGCAGATTCGAGCGTTAGAAATTGAGCAGGGAAGACACATTCCTGCGGTTGCCATGACGGCGTATCTAGAAGAAGACCGAGAAAAGGCGATTAAGGCTGGCTTTGAGGCCCATTTGCACAAGTTGGCTCGACCGATTGAGTGGGTGGAGTTAATCGCTCAATTGGCCAGGCAGGTATCTCATTAGAGACATGATCCCTTTGGGCTAATCTTAAAACAGTTGTCTCAGAAGAGGAATTATTTCAAAAGAAGGCTAAGGATGACAGTGCCTCCTAATTCTTCCTGTACCTTGTTCTGGTGAAAAATCCTGGTGAAAACGGGGTCACGATAGTTCTATTAATTCACGGTTTAATTCAGGGTTAGACGCACTCACCCTATTCAACTGAATCGTAAGATTTCTGTTCTTGTCAGTTTTATCATCGACTGCCTTTTTTGAATCAAGCCAGACAACTTTCAGTTAAGCTTGTTTTTTTAAGCTCTTATCTAAACTTCCATGAGTTCACTCAAGTTAAATGAGGAAAGCTGTTCCGCTTTTGGTCGTCTTGTTTTACAGCATCTCAAGGATAACCCTCATACCAATATGAGCCAGCTTGCCAAGCAGGTCGGACTCTCCCAAGCAGGACTGAGCTGGATTTGCCTCGAACGCAATAGCCCCAGTGAGGAAACCGCTCGCAAGATTGCGCCTATCCTGAGGGTGGATTTAACCAAGATTGCGCGGCTGGTCTATGAAAACAAGCTAGAGAGTTTAGCGCGTCTGAGTGCGCTGAGTTATTCAGTCAAGGTAAAACAAGCTTGGGTGACTCGAAAAGTGCCGATTGAAGATGCGATCGCTGGATTAAATGCAGTTTTTCATGCGTTTCACTATGTGATCAGAAGCATACCTGAAGTAGAGAAGCCAACAGATTTTCAGATTTATAAGCAGGCCTATGAAGTGGTTAAAAGACAGTTTCTGAGAAACAGAATTTTAGCCGAGAGGTCAAACTCCTAAAGCTGTGCGAGCAAGGGACTTTTGTCACAGCCGCTTCTACAGAAACAATGGTCTTCGCGATCGAAGCGTTCTTAAGTAACATCACGATCTTACTTAAGTAATTTTTATCAGCGAGATAGGGATAGGTAATGCTGTAGATCTGTTGATAGCTTCTTTACCCTACCCTGCTCTACCGAGTTAGTTTTAGTGATCACTCGCTAAAACAAATCTGACGAGAGAGGCAAACAAACGGACTTGTACTTAAGGTGAGAATAGCGTGATTGGATGAAGTAATGTGAACCCTGATTGGTTGAGTCAGCAAATGAAGGCGTTAAGTGAGCGAGTGGGTGCCCTCCTGCATTACGCCCATGCCGACTCGTCACAACATCCAGAACTGTTGCCGCAAGCTCTGGCAGAACTGGGTAATTCCCTGGAAGAACTGCGGATATCTCAAGAGGCATTGCACCAGCAGAATCAGGAATTGCTTGAGGCTCAGGTGGCGCTAGAAGTTGAACGACAGCGTTACCAGGAGTTATTTGAATTTGCTCCGGATGGCTACTTAATCACCGACACAGACGGCAAAATTCAGAGAGCTAATCACACCATGAGTCAGTTGCTCAGGGTGTCGCAACCGTTCTTGATTGGGAAACTTCTAACTTCATACGTGGCTGAACCTGAGCGTCGAGCGTTTGATGACGAACTCAATCGATTGCCTCAGGTTGGACGGCTTCAAGAATGGGTAACTCAGCTACAGCCTTATGGTGCATCTGCTTTCGATGCTGCCTTAACCGTCACTACGGTATCTGATTCAACGGGTACGATTGTCAGCCTACGTTGGTTAGTGCGAGATATTACTGAACGAAAGCAACTGGAAGCAACGCGGCTGCGGGCAACCTTGGCTGAAATGACTAACCAAGCCCTAGAAGCAGAAATTGCCCAACGGAAGCAATTAGAGCAGGAACTACGACAGCAGACAGAATCCCTGCATCAAGCCAACACGCTCAAAGATGAATTTTTGGCGATCGTCTCACACGAACTCCGTTCTCCCTTAAATGTGATATTG
>NZ_JACJOR010000293.1:0-21334 GCF_014695615.1 Leptolyngbya sp. FACHB-711 | reverse complement strand
TGGGAATTTGCCAGGTCAAAGTTATCGTTGATGCCGTAAAGGTTGGTGGGCATAGCGGAGATAAAGTTAGCTCCGTACTGACGGCAGTAGTTTTCGCAGAGCTTCAGTCCGGCAATTTTGGCGATCGCATACGGTTCATTCGTCGGCTCCAGGAAGCCGGTCAGCAGATAGTCTTCGCGCATCGGCTGGGGGCAGAGTTTGGGATAAATGCAGGACGACCCCAGAAACAATAATTTCTTCACGCCTGACTGGTAAGCACTGTGAATCACGTTGGCTTCCAGCATCAGATTGTCATACAAAAACTCGGCGCGGTAGGTGTTATTTGCCCCAATGCCGCCCACCTTGGCAGCCGCCAGGAAAACGTATTCGGGACGCTCCTCCGCAAAAAAGGCTTCAACCTCGGTCTGTCGCCGCAAATCGAGTTCTCGACTTGTTTTCAGCAGCAGGTTGGTGAAGCCATTGGCTTGCAGCACCCGCACGATCGCACTTCCAACCAGTCCGTTGTGTCCGGCAACGTAGATTTTTGCGTCTTTATTCATCACATTCACGGCAGTTAGCGAGAGATTCACCTGGCAGTTTTCGTTCCAGTCAAAACTAACACAGCCTTTTATGCAAATCCGGAAATTGACCTGCATGTACTGACTGGGAAAGCCATGAACGGAAACTACAGCGCATCTCCAGAGTTCCCAGGGATTGCTGAAATCGCTCTTGGCTTATACCTAGATTTGATTGGCAATTGCCCCTGCCAGAGCTGCCGAAATGGCTCCCGTTGAGACCGTCAAAAACAGCCACCAAGCGGCAATCGTCGCTGCTTTTTGAGTCGCCTGAAGCTGCTCTTGGGTTTGTGTCTTGAGCGTGTCGGCAGTTGCTTGAAGGGTTTGCTGCACTTGCTCAATCTGCTGCATTGATCGATCGCGCAAATGATCGACCTGATCCACAACCGTTCGATTGAGATCTGCCATACCAGACTGATTCACCAGGCGATCGAGAGTTTGGCGAATGTGCAATGAGTCTATCCCGTCTTCGGGCAACAGGTCTTTTCCTCGCATCAGCGCCATTGCCAGCATCGCTAAACCTGTTCCGGCAGGAAGCTGATTGCCCACTTGCTGAAGCAGTTCGGGGAGTTGCTGCATTACCCGCTCAACGGCAGCATTGTCTGTGAAGGAGTTGGGAAGCTGTTCGGCTAGCGTCTTTAAAGCGGTCTCCGTAACCTGTTGAATCGCTGGATTGGATGCAGCAGAATGTTCACCAACACCGTTTCTTTCATTCTCTTCAATTCGATCCTCACGATCATCCTGATTCGATCGCCGGAATTCATTCCAGGTCTTCTCAATCTGATTCAAAATCTTTTCGCGCTGCTTTTCGCCCAGGTCTTCACGATCCATTAGCAAACGCATTGCTGTCGTTCGATCGACCTCAGGAATCAGGGCTAAATCAGGCAGGACAAATTGGGCAGCGTCCAGGATTTCTCGCAAGCGGCGATCGACTCGTTTCGCGGTCAGTCTATCCGTATGCTGAAGGAATTGAATAAGCTGCTGCTGAACGAGGGTCAGGGTCGAATCGGTTTTCGACAACTGCAAGGCTGTTTTTTCTTGAACAGTTTTTTCTTCCGCTTTTTCTTGGGCGGTTGGTTCTTGATAATGCAGTCCTGGAACCGCCGATTGCTCCGCAGTTTCCGCAAGCGTGAATCGTTGAAGCTCCGCTCGAATTAAAGACTGGAGCTGTTCTGGCTCAAAGGCTGCCTGAATTTCCTGACGAACCGTTGCCAGCATCTCAGTTTCGGTTACAGGGACGGGTTCCGCTGGGGTAAACAGCGCGCCGATCGGATGAATCAGTCGCCGAAATCCGCCCGTCGTGATGCTCAGCAGCGACCCAACAACAGAACTTACCGCCGTTGAGCTAAGCCAGATCAAAATCAGTAAATAGGCAGACCAGATCACAATCCCCTCGATCGCCCCAGTTATCGGACTTTGAGCCTGACTAAATCGCGCTGCTAAAAAACAGGCGGCAAACAAAACCGTATTCACCGTCAGCAAAACGCCAAAGCCTGCCCAAAATCCAAGCTGAACCCCAGAGGATTCCGCAGACGCTGGCTCACTCGCGATTTCTGGCTCTATGGCGTTGGATTCAGCAGAATTCAGTTCTAATTCCTGGCTGAGATCTTGCTCTAACTCCTGATGTGCAGCTCGATGAGCACTGGCTCGAATGGCTAAAACCGACATTCCGATCGCCACGCCTAAACTGGTCAGCAAAACCTGAAGCGCAAACGCGACCAGCAACCCAACAACGATCGCGGTTAAAAGCTGCGTCCAGACCGAACCGCCAAATAGGATTGTTTGACTGCCCTCAATCACGATCGCCACGCTCCACAGATCAAGCTTCCAGACCACCTTTCCATGCTAGCTAGTCTAAACGCGGGTGTCGTCTGGCAGAATGCAGATTTCAGCGTTCCTGATTCGCATTGCCGCCTTCTGACCACCACCCTGTAAAATAAAAAACGGTCAATCGGCAGGTTTGGGGTAGGTTCAGCATGGTTTCAATTTCAGACTGCATGGAGAAATTACGCGATCGAGGCGAATGTGCGCTGATTCCCTTTATTACCGCAGGCGATCCCGACCTGGACACCACCGCAAAAGCACTGCAAATTCTCGATCGCAGCGGAGCCGACTTGATTGAACTAGGCGTTCCTTACTCTGACCCGCTTGCTGATGGTCCTGTCATCCAGGCGGCAGCAACTCGTGCCCTGGCAAACGGAGTCCGGCTAGAGCAAGTGCTGGAGATGCTCAAAACTGTGCGTCCTCAGCTTCGGGCACCGATCGTCCTGTTTACCTACTACAACCCAATTTTGAATCGCGGCATTGCCAACTTCATGCATCAAGCAGCAGCGGCAGGCGCAAATGGACTGGTGATTCCCGATTTGCCGCTCGAAGAAGTCGATGAAGTCTTAAAAGCCGCCGCTGATGCCGGAATCGAAGTCACTTTGCTGGTCGCCCCCACCACGCCCAAAGACCGGATTGCCACGATCGCGGATCGCTGCCAGGGCTTTCTTTATCTGGTTAGCGTCACCGGCGTCACTGGAGTTCGCACCACAATCGAATCCCGGGTGCAGGAACTCTTAACCCAGCTTCGTGAAGTCACCGATAAGCCGATCGGAGTCGGGTTTGGCATCTCCCAGCCCGAACATGCCCGCCAGGTCATGGAATGGGGCGCAGATGCCGTGATCGTCGGCAGTGCCTTTGTCAAGCGCCTCAGCGAAGGCTCCCCCAAACAGGGTTTACAGGCGATCGAATCTTTTTGCCGCAGCTTAAAGCAAGTCATTAAAAATCGAGACTGATATTCTGTATCCTCATGCGGTAGAAATGGTGTTCGATCTCCCGATTCCCTCATCCCCTACCCATCCACCTTCAACAAAACCGATCGCCCCTTGCACGAGAGCAGTAAAATAGATCGGTCGCATTCTCCACAAAGCCTTGATAGAACGGTACACCCTGCCCGAAATGGGCGAAATTTGGACAGAAACCTACAAGCTCAAAACCTGGCTTCAGGTTGAAATCGCCGCCTGTGAAGCGCAGGCAGAGCTAGGCTACATTCCGGCAGAGGCAGTCGAGACGATCAAGGCAAAGGCAAATTTTGACCCAAAGCGCGTCCTCGAAATCGAAGCTGAGGTCAAGCATGACGTGATCGCCTTCCTGACGAACGTGAATGAATATGTTGGCGACGCAGGACGCTATATTCACCTGGGCATGACCAGTTCGGACGTGCTGGATACTGCACTTGCGCTTCAGTTGGTTGCCAGTTTGCAGATTATTCAGTGCCGCGTCGAGGATTTAATTCAGGCGATTCGCTATCAGGCACAGCAGCATCGCGATACGGTGATGATCGGTCGATCGCACGGCATTCATGCTGAACCGATTACGTTTGGCTTTAAGCTAGCGGGCTGGCTGGCAGAAATGCTGCGGCATCGCGATCGCCTCTCACAGCTTTATCCTCGGATAGCAGTAGGCAAAATTTCGGGCGCGGTCGGAACCTACGCCAACGTTGACCCGCAGGTAGAGGCGATCGCCTGTCAGAAACTTGGCCTGGAGCCTGATCCCGCTTCGACCCAGGTCGTTTCCCGCGATCGTCATGCGGAGTTTGTGCAGGTGCTGGCGCTGGTTGCCGCGTCGATCGAGCGATTTTCTGTTGAGATTCGCAACCTTCAGCGCACCGATGTGCTGGAAGTGGAAGAGTTTTTCTCAAAGGGACAGAAAGGCTCTTCTGCCATGCCCCACAAGCGCAACCCGATTCGATCGGAGCGGTTGACCGGAATGGCACGCATTATTCGGGGTCACGCTGTTGCCGCGCTGGAAAACGTCGCCCTCTGGCACGAGCGAGATATCTCTCACAGTTCGGTGGAGCGGGTGATGCTGCCCGACTGCTGCACTCTGATGCACTTTATGCTCATGGAAACGATCGATCTGGTGAAAAATCTGCTGGTCTACCCGGAGAATATGCAGCGCAACATGAACCGCTATGGCGGCGTAGTGTTTAGCCAGCGAGTTTTGCTTAAGCTGGTCGAAAAAGGCTTAAACCGGGAAGCTGCTTATGCGATCGTCCAGTCCTGCGCCCATACGGCCTGGAACACCGAAATCGGAAACTTTCATGCCCTGATTGCCCAGGATTCGCGGGTGACAGAGCATCTCTCGCCGGAAGAAATCGAGGAATGCTTTAATCCGCAGCACCATCTGCAAAACCTGAACACGGTCTATCAGCGATTGAATATTTAAATCGGGTGGTAAAAGTAGGGCAGTAAAAGTGGGGCAGTCATAAAGGTAAGGGCGGTTCGCAAGCCGTCCCTATAGGGGCTATCACACTGCTCCATTTTTTTGATTCAACTACTCACAACTCGATTGCGTCCCAGCGATTTAGCGCGAAGCAGGCGATCGTCTGCCCGTTGCAGCAGGCTAAGGCCTTTCGGATCATCTTCCGAATCCAGCGTAGCAGCTCCAATACTGACGGTGATCGTTAGATCCAGCGTGTCGTCGATCGCAAAGGGCTGAGCGTTGATGATTTGACAGATTCGGTTTGCAATCATGTCAGCTTCTTGGGCGCCCGTTTCGCTGAGGATAATCACAAATTCTTCGCCGCCATAGCGGAAGGGCGTATCGTAAAACCGCAGATTGTGCCGCAGCCGTGCTGCCAGGACTTTTAGAGCACGATCGCCAATTAAATGTCCATAGGTGTCGTTGATCGACTTGAAAAAATCTACATCCAGCATGATCAGGCTAATTAGCCCTCGGCGTTCGCGGGCGTTCTGGATCTGGCGCGGCAATTCCCATTCAAAAGCGCGGCGATTGTTCAGTTCCGTCAGCGGGTCGAGTAGGGCGATCGCCGACAGCACATCGTTAGCCCGAATTAGCTCTCGATAGTTTCGCACTTGCCGCAGTCCAACCTGAATTTGTGCCGTAATTAAAGAACGCCATCCGGCTTGCTGAGAAGTTTCCCGATTGAGCGGAATGTTCAGGTAAGCATCTGCTCCTGCGGCTAACGCTTCGGCTTGTTTTTTAGCGTAATGAACTGCCGCCTCGCCGTCAGCAGAATCGATCGTCATCTGGGAGACTGCATCAGAGCTATCCTCCAGCACAAAGCAATAAATCCAGGCAAGACGACTTTGCGATTTGAGCTGTTCACAGAGGGAAAGGCTTCCTGGCTGTCCGGCTTGGATTACGAGCAGATCGGGCTGCTGCGCCTGGATAAGCGGAAGTGCCTCCTGAGGATTTGGAGCAACTTCGATCGCAAACGCATTCAGCTCAGAAAGGAGACGAAGCAAGGCAAGTCGGAAAGCATCACTCCCAATTAAAAGTATTGAAGCGTCCATCCCTGAATCACGCGAAAACGCTAAAAAGTTTGGTAGGATGATGCACCCGTAACCTCCTAAATTCATACTGCACCACATTCCTCAGGTACGAATCCGGCTGCTGAAAACCCAAAATCTGATGCTTATTCCTGTTCCCAGCTTACTCCGGCTGAATCAGTGATACATTCGAGATTTTGCTAATTTCGAGGATTAACAAATCTTCATCCGGCTCGTTGAACCGCTCCAAACAAATGTTGAATCAACTGAATCAACGGGCGAGTGCCAGGAATGGAAAACTTTGCTGCTCAAGTTTTGCGAATGGGTTTTGCCCAATCAGCCGAACGGTATAGCTGAATGAGTCCAGCCGAATCATGTCACCGAATTGGTTTTGCCGAATTGGTTTTGCCGAATCGGGCAGGATGAATAAGAATAGAGATCTTGAAGTCTACACCACGGCGGTCGAAAGTCCATGTCCACTCCTCTTAGCGGCGCACAAATTCGGCAAACGTTTCTTAATTTTTATCAGGAGCGCGGACACCAGATCCTGCCCAGTGCCTCCCTGGTTCCAGAAGACCCGACTGTGCTGCTGACGATCGCCGGAATGCTGCCGTTTAAGCCCATTTTCCTGGGACAGCGCACCGCTGAGTTTCTCCGCGCCACCACGTCGCAAAAATGTATTCGCACCAACGATATTGAGAACGTGGGACGCACCGCCCGCCACCACACTTTCTTTGAGATGCTAGGCAACTTCAGCTTTGGCGACTACTTCAAGGAAAAGGCGATCGCTTGGGCATGGGAGCTTTCGACTCAGGTGTTTGGACTGCCGCCGGAACAGTTGGTGGTCAGCGTCTTCCGCGAAGATGACGAGGCTTATGCCATCTGGCGCGATCAGGTTGGCGTTCCGACTCAGCGCATTATCCGCATGGATGAAAAAGACAACTTCTGGGAATCGGGTCCGACGGGTCCCTGCGGTCCGTGCTCAGAGATTTACTACGACTTTCACCCAGAACAAGGCGATGAGGCGATCGATCTCGAAGACGACACCCGCTTCATCGAGTTCTACAACCTGGTGTTCATGCAGTACAACAAGGACATCCAGGGCAAACTCACCCCGCTTCAGGCGCAGAACATCGACACTGGACTGGGACTGGAGCGAATGGCACAGATTCTCCAGCGCGTTCCCAATAACTATGAAACCGATTTGATTTTCCCGATTATCAAAACGGCGGCTGAAATTGCGGGAATCGACTACGCCACAGCAGACGAAGAAACGAAAGTTTCCCTCAAGGTGATCGGCGATCATATCCGGGCAGTGGTTCACATGATCACAGATGGGATTAACGCATCGAACGAAGGACGGGGCTATGTGCTGCGGCGACTGATTCGGCGAGTGGTGCGACACGGCCGCTTGCTCGGGATCGATCGCGAATTCACAATCGACGTAGCAGAAACCGCGATCGCCCTGGCAGAATCCGCCTATCCGGGTGTGCGGCAGCGCGAAAAGTCGATCAAAGCTGAACTGCAATTGGAAGAAGCCCGGTTCCGCACCACGCTCGATCGCGGCGAAAAGCTTTTGGCAGATCTGATTGCCAAATCCACCGGCATAATTTCCGGCGAGGCTGCCTTTGTGCTATACGATACCTACGGTTTTCCGCTGGAGCTAACGCAGGAAGTCGCAGCCGAGAAAGGTTTAACGGTTGATGCGGCAGGCTTTGAAGCCGAAATGGAAAAACAGCGAAATCGATCGCGGGAAGCGCATGAAACGATCGATCTCACCGTGCAAGGTACGCTGGATACTTTGGCGGAGGATCTGCACGAAACCGAGTTTTTGGGCTATACAACATCAGCAAGTAAATCCACTGTGCGGCTTTTGCTGTTGGGCGGTCAGCCGATCGAAACGGCAACAGCGGGAACGGAAGTTCAAATCGTGCTGGATCAAACGCCGTTTTACGCAGAATCCGGCGGACAGATTGGTGATAAGGGCTACCTGACAAGCACAGATACCGTCATTCGCATTGAGGATGTCAAAAAAGACGGCGCGTTTTTTGTTCATTTCGGGCGCGTCGAGCGCGGCACGCTCAAGGCTGGTGATCTAGTAACCGCTCAAATCGATGTCTCCTGTCGGCGACGGGCACAGGCAAACCACACCGCAACCCATTTGCTGCAGGCTGCGCTGAAAAAGCTAGTGGATGACAATATCGGTCAGGCAGGATCGCTCGTCGCGTTCGATCGCCTCCGGTTTGACTTTAATCTGAATCGTCCAATTACGCCGGAGGAATTGCAGCAAATCGAAGAGCAGGTGAATAGCTGGATTGCAGACGGTCACGCAGCGCACGTTGAAACCATGCCGCTTGCAGAAGCGAAGGCAAAAGGCGCAACGGCAATGTTTGGCGAAAAGTACGGCGACGAAGTACGGGTGATCGACTTTCCGGGCGTGTCGATGGAGCTGTGCGGCGGTACTCACGTTGCAAATACGGCGGAAATTGGCTTGTTCAAAATTATTTCTGAGTCGGGTGTTGCAGCAGGAATTCGCCGAATCGAGGCGGTTGCTGGACCTGCGGTGCTGGAGTATCTCAACCTGCGCGATAAAGTGGTGCGGGATCTGAGCGATCGATTCAAAGTCAAGCCTGAGGAATTGCCCGATCGCGTCACTGCCCTGCAAACAGAACTCAGAACTACGCAAAAACAGCTCGATCAGCTCAAGTCCGAACTGGCTCTAGCAAAATCAGATCAGCTTTTGGGTCAGGCAGAAGCAATTGATGGATTTAAGCTGCTGGTGGCAGAACTGCCCGGAGTCGATGCCGAGGCACTGAAAACCGTAGCCGAACAGCTTCTTCAAAAACTTGGTGAAGGCGCGATCGTCCTGGGCTCGGCTCCCGAACCGAATAAAGTAAGCCTGGTGGCAGCTTTCAGCAAAGGCGTCAACGACAAAGGACTTCAGGCAGGCAAATTTGTGGGAGCGATTGCCAAAATCTGCGGGGGGGGCGGCGGCGGCAGACCCAACCTTGCTCAAGCAGGCGGACGCGATGCCAGCAAACTTCCCGAAGCTTTAGCAACTGCCCGTCAAGAGCTGAAGTCTGCGCTGTAATCGGTCAGAAAACCTTAAATCAGCCATCCTTCTTTTGGTGGGGTGGCTATTCTTTTGAACGGTTCTTAGAGGATCAGAAGATTAGCTTGCTTCCTATGCCTGCTTTCCAGGAATGACGATCGCCGCTGCTCATCCGCAAATAATCAGCAAAACCACAACAAAACGATCGCTCCTGATAAAAATGCGGCAACTTCTGGGCAAGCTAACGTGAAGTTTATTCAGAGAGCGGACGAGACTGGGCTGAAGGTTCTGCCGCCTGGAAAATTCCTTGAATCTGGCTGACTCCCTCTATAGAATGAGCTGAGGTCAGGATTTGGACTCACTTCGATTTCAGCTCGATCCGGCATCTCGGATGATCTTTACGGCTCTGCTCTTTACGGCAAGTGGTTTATGACTGAAGCACAACGTCCATTCACCCCGCCTTCTGCTCCGCGTGTGCCGCCGCCGCCCCCGCCCCGTCCTGCTGCCCCGCCTGCTCAGCCCCATCTTCAACCGCCTGCTGAAGCGACACAGCAAATTCCCGCGCAGACCATGCCGCTGCCGCCTGCCAATCCTGCCGCGCCCGGAATGCCTCAAGCCCGTCCTGTAGCTCCGCCTCCTCCTAACCAGCCGCCCCGTGTCCCGCCTGCGCCACCGCCAGGTATGAAAGGAGCAACCCGCAGCAAACTGGCTCCCGGACAGCCTACCCTGGCGCAAATCGTACGGGAAGCGTTTGACAAAGGCTTTTCGGATATTCATGCCGGCGTGGGAGAGTCGCCGCGCTTCCGCAACCGGGGTGAAATCGACAAAACAGACTATCCCGTTACGGATCAGGAAACCTTCTTTAGCTGGCTGAAAGAGATTCTCAGCGACGAAGAAATTCAGCGATTTCAGAACACGCTCGACTTTGACGGCGCAACCCAGTACGAGTTTGCCCGCGTCCGAATTAACATTTTCGATTCGCTGCGCGGTCCGTCAATGGTGATGCGTCTGATTCCGCTCAAGATTCTGACGATCGATCAGTTAAACCTGCCGCCTGTATTCCGCGACGTTTGCCACTATCACAAAGGGTTGATCCTAATCACAGGACCAACCGGATCGGGTAAATCAACGACGATGGCGGCAATGATCGACTACATCAATTCTGAGATGCCCAAAAACATCATCACCATCGAAGACCCGGTGGAATTTGTGCATCAAAGCAAACGATCGCTCATTAAGCAGCGCGAAGTCGGCATTCATACCCACCAGTTTGATACCGCTCTGAAAGCTTCGCTGCGGGAAGACCCGGATCTGATTTTGATCGGAGAAATGCGCGACAAGGAAACCGTCAACACTGCGCTAAAAGCAGCCCAAACCGGACACCTGGTGATGGGAACGCTGCACACGAACAGTGCCGTGAAGACGATCGAGCGGATTCTCAACCTGTACGAACCTGATCAGCAGGCTCCGATGCGAATTGCGATCGCCGAATCTCTGGTTGCCGTCATCGCGCAAGGACTGTGCCGCACTACGGACGGAAAACGCGCCGCCTTTCACGACATCATGATCAACACCGACGCGATTAAGGACTACATTCGTCGGGGCGAAATTGATGAAATCGAGGCAATTATTCCGCGCTGTACGTTTGACGGGATGTGCTCGATGAATCAGTCGCTCTACAAACTGTACGAAGCCGGGCGAATCACCGAAGAGACTGCCCTGGAACACTCGCCGAAACCCAATGAAATGGCGCAAATCCTGCGCGGACGGGTGTAGCGCAAATAACGATCCTCTGAAACCAGGGCGATCGTCATTTGAGGGGGTGGCATGATGGAGAGGCAGAGCATTCCCAACAGAAACACCAATGACTTTGCCTCCCGGCCCCACCACTCCCCGCGTTGTGCGAATGATTCGGCTGATCACGCAGCCGCTTGACTATCTGGAAGCGTACTATCGCGCTTACGGAGATATTTTTGCAGTGGGCTGGCAAAAGCCGCCTGCCGCCGTGTATGTGAATCATCCAGAAGGCATTCAGCAGATTTTTACTGCTAGTCCTGCGCTATTTCAGGCGGGTTCTGGAGGGGCAGTGCTGCGCGATTTGCTGGGAGATTCTTCGGTGCTGCTGCTGAATGGCGATCGTCATACCCATCAGCGCAAACTCTTGATGCCTCCGTTTCATGGCGATCGGCTCAAGGCATACAGCAAACTGATTTGTCAGATTACCGAAGAAGTTGCTGCATCCTTGCACAGCAGGCAGTCTTTTCAAGTACGACCCCTGATGCAGGAAATCACACTGCGCGTTATTTTGCAGGCAGTATTTGGCTTACAGTCGGGTGAGCGATTCGATCGGCTAAGGGTATTGCTGAATGAACTGCTGGAATCGCTAGGTTCTCCGATCGGGGCGGCATTGCTGTTCTTTCCGGCTCTGCGGCAGAACTGGGGACGCTGGACACCCTGGGGCAAATTTTTGTGGCTCAAGCAGCAGGTCGATCGCCTGTTGTATGACGAAATCCACGATCGCCGGAAAAATCCTGACCTCACCCGGACCGACGTTCTGACGCTGCTGCTCTCTGCCCGCGACGAAGCCGGACAGCCAATGAGCGACACGGAACTGCGTGACGAACTGATTACGCTGCTACTGGCAGGACACGAAACGACGGCTTCCGCACTCACCTGGGCACTCTATTGGATTCATTCACTGCCGGACGTGGAACGCAACCTGCGATCGCAACTCCAATCCCTCCATGGGGATGACCTGGGGGATGACCCGGAGCAGATCGGTCGTTTGCCCTATCTCACTGCCCTTTGTCAGGAAACGCTGCGGCTCTATCCCGTCGCCTTAACTGCCGGAGTGCGGATACTGAAGGCTCCTTATAAAATCATGGGCTACGAGCTGCCTGCGGGAACGGCGCTGTTTCCCTGTACCTACCTGGTGCATCACAACGAGGCAATCTATCCACAGTCCAAGCAGTTTCGCCCAGAGCGGTTTCTGGAGCGATCGTTTTCCTCGTCTGAGTTTTTGCCCTTTGGCGGCGGACACCGCTACTGCATCGGCGCAGCACTGGCACTGCTGGAAATGAAGCTAGTTCTCGCGACGCTGCTGCAAGGGCGGAGGTTTGAGCTGCCGCCTCAAAAAGCGATCGAGCCTGTGCGCCGGGGGTTGACGCTTGCGCCTCCGGGTCATTTCAGACTGCGCGTTCAGAACTTGGTCGATCTTGAACGAGAAGTTTTGATTCGGTGAGACAAATTAATTCTTCCGGGGAACCGTACCTACAAAAAGGTATTTGATGGGATAGCCCTATGTGGGCTGTTTGCCCTATTGTTAACTTGATTTTGGTGACGATCGCTACAGGAGTGAACACTCCGCGAAGCATAGGTCTTGAGGTAGAGAAGGTAAAGAAAAATCATTCTTTTGTTAAATCTCCTGAAATTGTTTTTCTTAGAGCCAAAGGGTAAAATAAGATACAGAAATAAATTTGAAAACGTTCATCTCCAGCGATACTGCTCACCCTACCCTCAACCCGTAGGGAAATCGCGAGAGACGGAAGTAGGGTCAATGACACATCAGTGACTTGAAGGAACGCGCCTATTTCACGAAACCTGAGCAGTTTTAGGAGTAAATATATGAGACTTTCCTATCGTGGTACCGAGTACGAGCCTGAGCTAAGCACGGTTGAGACGATCGATCGGGGCGTGATGGGTCAGTATCGCGGACAAGCTTATAGCGTTCGTTATCCCAGACATATTCCGGCTCAGCCTGTGCATACGCTCAACTACCGCAGCGTCACCTATGCCACGATGCCTGACGGAAGCCACATGAGTGTTCCGGGTCGTTTGCGGACGAATGACTTGCCCGTGCGGTGGGCATGTGACACGGCTTCGATTGGTTCGAGCTTTCATCGTGTCCAGCGCGACGAGATGGAGAACGTCCATCGGCAAAACATTCAGCGTCGATTAGTGCAGCGGATTCAAGCCGCAAAACAGCGAGGCGATCAGCAATTGCTTCAGCAGCTTGAACGCGAGATGAATCTGTTTGTCTAATGAATTGATCTCTCGTTGAAAGGGGGCAAAGGGGCAAAATCCCGATCCCTCTTTCAGCTGGATCATTACATTAGCTTAATTCATTGGATTAGAGATTAGATTTCTCTATTTTCTAAATATGTCTCTCCGCTTTCGGGTAGTGTCGGAAATCAGTCCAGACCTGCCCGTTTTTATTGCGTCTTTTCCCAAACATTTATCAAAATCGTTAATCAAAATCGGTTGGCAGGTCAGGCTGTGTCTCGTGCTGAAATAGCCGATCGATTTGCGAAGGCACAACTCGACTCAGCGACAGTTCCGGGATTTGGTCGGGCGCAAAGAAATCAACTGCTTCGGTTTCTATACTGGGTGTCGGGCTGCCGCCGATCAGCTCACAGCGAAAAAACAGCTTGTAAATTTGCACGGGAAGGGGCGGGTGTCCGTGGCGCGGATGGTCACGATCGTACAGAGCCAGCAATTTTGTGGCTTTCGTCTGATAACCCGACTCCTCAAACACTTCCCGCTCGATCGCCAAGCTGGGAGGCTCACCCACATCTACCCAGCCACCGGGCAGCGTCCAGCCGCCGTCCGATCGCTCTTTCACCAGCAAAATTTTCCCATCTTGAAACACAGCTCCTCGCGCATCGACTTTTGGTGTCGCATAGCCCCGCTCATGCCGAAAAAAATTCAGCACCTTTTCGGGTTCGGTGTCTGTATAAGCTGCCATCATCTCCGCTGTAATTTGCTGAATCTGCCGATAGCGATCGACATCATAGGGATTTTCGGTGTAGGTCAGCCCGTTTTGGGCGAGTGCCTGAAGCCTGCGCCCCCACTCTAACCACTGAGTATTCATTTCTCAAAATCATCCTGCTAGAAATCTACGCCCCGCTTCAGATCCACACCTTTTTCTGCATAATGCTTGTGGTTAAACACCTCCGAGTGTGTACTGGCAAAGTCAAAATAGTCCGGCGGATGTTTGCAGCGTCCGGTGATAACGACTTCCGTGTCGCGTGGCTTTCGCAAAAGTGCCTGAACGATCGGCTGTTGGGGCAATAGCTCTAGATCAACGGTGGGGTTCAGCTCATCTAGAATAATGGTTTTATATAAACCTGAGGCGATCGCTGCCCGGGCAATTTCCCAGCCTCGCTCCGCTTCTACATAATCTAATTCCTGCTGCTGTCCGCGCCAGACGATCGCATCTCGCCCGCATCGCTGATGATCGACCAGATTGGGGTAGATTTGGCGCAGTGCCGCAATTGCTGCATCTTCGGTATAGCCAGAGCCGCCTTTGAGCCACTGCATAATCAGCACCCGGTGAGATTTGTCCTGACTGATGCCTTTGCCGATCGCTTGCAGAGCCTTTCCTAACGCACTTGTAGATTTGCCTTTGCCCGAGCCCGTATAAATTTCGATGCCTTCGATGCCGTGGGCAACGGCGTTAGCATGCAGATGTGCCCGCATCTCGGAATGGAGATCCGCAATATCGAGCAATGCTTGCGGTGCGCCTCGTCCGGTCGCGATAATCTCCAGCTCCTCTGGCTTGCGCTTCAGCGTTTGCACCACTTCATCCACAGGTAGCAATCCCAGATCCAGCACTGGATTTAGCTCATCCAGCACCACCACGGAATACAGCCCCGAAGCGATCGCCCCCTTTGCCACATCCCAGCCGCGCTGTGCCTCCATCCGATCGAAGCGCGTAATATCATCCGACCCAAAAAACTCGGCTCGACCCGTCCGCACCTGATCGATCAAATGGGGAAAGCCTCGCCGCAGTGCCTCGATCGCCGCGTCTTCGTCGTAGGTGCGTCCTGGTCCCTTCAGAAATCGCAGCAGCAAGACTCGAGTTTGATTGCCCGTGTGAATGCCCAGCCCGATCGATCGCAGCACCACCCCCAGAGCCGCCTGCGATTTCCCTTTGCCAACCCCGTCATAAATATGAATCTGCCCTGCCAGTCGTTCTGATCGCGTTTGGGCAGTCCGAATCCCAATTCCAGTCCTTGTCATGACTTTAAGATGGTTCTTGTACCTTGGATTTTAACGAAGCTCTAGAAGTTCAGCCTGACCCGAGTGAAACTTTTTAGCACGAGCCAGCTAACCCTCTCGCCAAAAAGTGATTCCCTGAAGAGTCTCTCAAACTGCCCTTTCCCCTGATACTCTAAAACTCTATATATAGCGTCCTATGAAATATACATCGAATTCACACTCTACTAGTTGATTTATTCGCACTTCATCAAACTTCCGAGTCTAAACTCCTAGCCTCAAACTTTTCTCCGCAAATTAGCCTGTAATCGATGCAATAGGCCTCCCGCACGAACCGAAGCTCCCCTCACTCATCTACCCCTTCATCCCTCCATCCCCCTCTCCCATGCCCTCTGTCCTCCCCCTCCGAGCGATCGCCCTGCAAATCCTATTTCTGCTGATTGCGATCGCGATCGAATCCTCTATCCTGTATCGGCAGCTTAAGATTACGCCGCGAGAAGGGGTGCAGTACGCAGCCACTCTGAACCTCCTGTCCACAGTGATGGGATGGATTGTGATCTTTATCGTTTTGAATACTGGAGTAGGAGGGCAGATCAGGCGCAGTTTAGATGTGGAGATTGCCCTGATCAGTCTGGTGCTGTTCAATCAGGCAGTTTCGGTGGGCAGCAATGTGGTTGGTGTTCTGGTTCTGGGGGCACTTGCAGCGTTTCCTGCCAGCTTTGCCGTCAAGCAGTTTGGTTTAGTGCTGCTGAAATGGGTGCTTGATCCCAGCCTCGCCGAAGCCAAGCCGCTGCCCCAACCGGAAGTGCGATCGGTGATGCGAAATCCGCGAGAAGTTGTGCGTAAGGAAGCTTCTTCGCCAGTTCTGGCTGTTTTTCTAGCGAATTTGCTGAGCTATGGGGCGATCGTGCTCGTGTTGCTGCTGCTCATTTTTATTCAGGGGGGAATCGCGCTATAGCGGCGATCGGCACAAAGCGCAATGCTCAAGGAATTGGGTTAGCTCGGTTGGAGTCCTGTTCTAAGTCGGGGGTTTCAGTGAACGCAATCGCGGGGATCTTTGCATGATCGACTTTTTTCAGTTCTTGTTTGGGTTGAGCCTGTTTCGCAACCTGCGTGAGTCCTTGACAGAGCAGTTCAAGCAGACTCAGAGAAGCATTCGCCAGATCAAGCCTTTTTCCTGGCAAACCACGCTACTGCTCAGCCTGCTGTCGTGGCTGGTGTATTTGCTGCTGCAAGATGAGATGGCAAAGCGGTTTGTTTCCTTTTTTGGCTGGGTCTTTCTGATCCTGGGGGTGGATTGGGCATTGGTTAAGCGGAAGCTCACAGTTCCCATTCTTGGACTGCAATTTCGCTACGCGCCCTGGGTTACGGGAGCAATTCTCACGATCGCCCTCTACACCAATCGGCTACTGATCCTGGATCTTGCCAGTGCATTGACCAGCTATCCCATCTTTTCTGCCTTACTGGCGAGTATTCCAAAGTTTATCCATCCGGGTCCCACGTTTCGTCCACCCCATCGGGCTGGAAGGCAGGATATCGTAATTGTGCTGCTGCTGGGAAGCCTGTATAGCTGCTGGTTTCAGCTTTACTTTGATATGCAAAATTTACTGGATCAATACCCCAGCCTGCTGGCAGACGACATGAGCCGCAGTCGTTTTGTGGTGCAGCTAGAGTCCGATCCACCGCTAACCAACGGGATTCAAATCCTGAATGTGGCAGAAGCCAACGTGCGAGAGACGCTGAACGGGCTTTCGACCTGGGTTGCGGTGCAGCAACAGCTCAGTAATATTCAAGCTGAAGTCCCTCGAATTGCGACGCTCGCCCGCTCCGAAATCTACGGCAGCCCGCCCAGAAGCAGAGAATATCGGCTGTGGCGACTGAATGCCCAGAGTTTCCCTGATCCTTTACAGCCCGGTTCCCTTTTGCTTCAGCTCCAGGCCCTCTGGTATGGTCCTAGCTCAGATGGCAAAGGCTATATTTTGCAGCGATCGTGCCAGGTTCAGCCAGCAGGCAGCCAGATTCCCATTGCTCAGGCTCCGGGAACCCAGTCTACGGTGTATCAGATGCAGTGTGGAGCGATCGAGTCTTCGCTACCCGCCGTGTTGCCTCAGGAAAACTGAACTTCTACCAGCCCCAGCTTCCCAATCCACCCTTAAACGGACCCACAATATCTTTAGTGATCCAGCCGCCGTAAAAGTCTCCGGGCTGGGTTGTTACCTGCTCATCGTCTATAAAGCAGGCATCCATCCGACTGGGATAAAAAGCAACATAGTGCTGAATTCCCGCAAAAGACGGAGTAGGGTTGGCATAAAACCAGGCAGCATTCTCAGCCGTTCGATCGCCCACTTGAATCGTGTAGTACCCAGCTTGCCCCTTCCACTCACAGAAGGTCGATCGTCTTTCCTGCGTCAGGTACTCCATCTGAATATCTTCCGGGGGAATGTAGTACACAGGCGGATGGCTCGTTTCCAGGACGCGCTTTGCCCGATGGGTATCGGCGATCGTTACGCCGTTAAACACCACCTGAATATGCTTTGCCGAATCCTCTAGTCGCGGCGGACGGGGATAGTCCCACACCGATTCTTGTCCGGGCTGAGGAATAATGCGATCGATGGTCACAGTGGCTCCGTTGTTTGCTTGATCTGCTGTATCACTCCTTCGATCGTGCCAGAGGATTTCGATTTTGGGCAGCCGCCTTGATAGTTTGCTGAATCCGATTCGATCGAGTTTCGGGACGCCTCGCGCTGCCAATCCACGACAGGATGTTCTTTTTGACTGAATTGCTAAATGCCTGAAAATTCTGCTGCGCCGCTTGATCTACCACAAGTGCCTGCTCCAGATCGATTGGAATGACTAACGCCTCAATCTCATCGAGCGCATTCCAGGAGCCGTCTTGCTGAGCGGCAATGATTTTTGCCATGCCTGCTTCGGTCATCAAGCCCTGCTCGATCAAATTGGCGACGTATTGTTTATTCAGCTTTGACCAGACGCTTCCCGGTTTGCGCGGCGTGAAAATCTGACGATAGCGATCGTCGTCCAGCGTTTGCACTTTGCTGTCAATCCAGCCAAAACAAAGGGCTTCCTGCACGGCTTCAGGGTAGCGGATGCTCGGTTTGCCGCTTCCGACTTTGTAATAGAGAAGCCAGATGCCGATCGCCGTTTGATGATGTTCTGCTAACCACTGCCGCCATGCCAGGCGATCGATCGCTTCAACGATTTCAAGTTGGTCTTCAAATCTTGTCTGCTTCATTGAGCTTCATTGGGCTTCATTGCTGATCCATCAAAATCTGCCCGATGCCCGTGCCTGGATAGTAGCGGCTGAGAATTTGCTGGTGAGAATAGCCCTGTTCTGCCAAATCCAGCGCACCGAGCTGACTCATGCCCTTTCCCTGAAACGCTTCCATCACAATGTCATCCGATGCGGCATAAAGCGACTCCACCACGCCACCCCGATAGCTGACAAACTGACCGCTCGTTTCATCAACTGCTTGACTCGTCCGGTCTGCCTCTCGCTCAATGCCACGATAAACCTGATAATATTCCGTTGCGCCTAGGTCAAACAGTCCGCTCATGGGCTTGTAATAATAGGTCAACGCATAGGAGCGGGCGGCGATCGCCTGTGCCTTCAGAGCTTCCATGTCCCAGCTTGGTGAAACTTCACTGCCAACGACGCTGTGCAAATACTGCCGCATATTCACCTGATTCACTGCCCACAGTTTGCCGCCATCCACGGCTAAGATGAGATGCCCGTGATAGGTGCGCTCATTGAGGGTAAACAGTCCATCGGGCGGCAGGGAAATCATTACAATTCCCGGAAACGCTTTGCCATTGATGCGGATGCCGTCTCCCCCAACTTCCACACTGTAGGATTGGTTCGCGGCAAAATGACCGATCGCCTGTCCTTCTGGATTTAGCGCATCGGTAGCAGTTGAAAAGCTTACCGTGAGTGCCGGAACTTTCTCTCCGATCGCCACTTTCATTTCGATAAAGGAATCAACGGGCGCAGAGGATTGAAGAAGTTCTTGTTTCGCTTTCTCGTTGAGGGCACGTTCTTCCGGGGTGAGAGCAGAAGGGTCAATGGGCTGAGGGGCTGGAGATGGGGATGGGGTAGATAGGGGGATGGGTGAGGGTGCAGGAGCGGGGAGACTGGAGGAGAGTTTACCGGGAATTTGATTGAGGGAGGTGGAGGCTTGGAGGGGAGTTGGAGATGATTTCGCAAAGGCAACGAGGGTCAGGGCAATGATTCCGCCGATTGTTAAGCTCGCCCCGATCAGATAGGGGGGCTGAGTGAAGCGTTTGAGCCGATCCTTGGTTTGGGTAACGGATGTTGGGTCGATCGTCATAATTTCTGTCTGGTCTGAGGAAATTGTGTCAGCACCAGTGGCTTTTAACCGCGTGATTTAAAGGGCTGCAAGCTGCTCTTGAGATTTCATGTCCCTGCTGGCAATGTGCAAAACCAAGTGCTTCTGCATCGAGAAAATTTGCAATTGCCAAAACTTTCACCGAAGATTTTAAATCTGCTCTAGCACTGCAACCGTTCGATCGCTTTGCACATTCCCCGTATTCAGCGTGGCGGTAGGTTCAAACAGCAGCACATGAACTTCCTCAAGGGCAATCGGCAAATGCTCGACCCCTCTGGGAACGATGAAAAATTCGCCCTCATTCAGCATCACATCGCGATTGCGCAGCCGCATCGTGAGCTGACCTTTCAGCACCAGGAAAAGCTCGTCCTCATGGTCGTGGTGATGCCAGACAAACTCCCCTTTGAGCTTGACCAGCCTCACCTGCTGCCCATTAAGTTCCCCGACAATTTTGGGACTCCAATAGTCTGTAAAGGAGCTGAGTTTTTCAGTCAAATTGACCTTTTCCATCGCTGCGGGTTCCCGATAAAGATCAAGCCCAGCCTAGCTTACTTGTGGCGAATCAGTTCATAAATTGCCAGGTAATCTTCGCCCGGATGGTTCCAGGAGAAGTCATAAGCCATGCCCTGAAGCTGAAGCTTCTCGAGCTCTTCAGGGTAGTATCGCCACAGCCCGATCGCCCGATCGATTGCGGACTCCAGTGCTGGATAGTCCATCTGGTAAAACACATAGCCGTTGCGCTCTTCGGGGGGATGGGTTTCGTCGTAATCGCGATCGAACACGGTGTTCACCAAGCCGCCTACCCCTCGGACGATCGGCACGGTGCCGTACCTCAAGCCGATCATTTGCGTCAGTCCGCAGGGTTCAAAGTTGCTCGGCACGACGATAAAGTCGGCTCCGGCATAAATCAGGTGAGACAGTTCCTCGTTGAAGCCAAGTTCCAGATGAATGTCGGGGTTGTCGTTGAGGAAGCTTTTCTCGTGCTGGAAGTGGGCATTAATTCCGGCTTCGGTAGCTGACCCCAGCAGCACAAACTGAGCATTCCGCAGCATCGCGTGATAAATGGCGTGGTGAACCAGATGCACGCCTTTTTGCTCATCGAGTCGTCCGATAAAGGCGATCAGGGGCTTGTCTTCGTGCTGAAGCAGCAGCCGATCGCGCAGAGCTTTTTTGTTTTTTTGCTTGTCGGGCAGGGTTTCCGGCGTGAAGTGGTGAGGAATAAAACGATCGACTTCGGGGTTCCACACATCGTAATCAATGCCGTTGAGAATGCCGCCAAACTTGCCTTCGTGCAGGTGAATGGTGTGTCCCAACCCGTAGCCAAATTCGCCGTAGTGAGCTTCCCAGGCGTGATGGGGGGAGACGGTATTTACGAAGTTGGAATAGACGATGCCGCCCTTCATGAAGTTGATCGCAAAGGGGTTGAAGTTGTCTTGCAGGCGATCGTACTGGAAGTAGTATTCGGGGCGGTTCAGTCCAGTTGCGGTAAGAACCTGTTCGCCGCCGTGTCCCTGGTGCTTAAAGTTGTGAATGGTGTAGCAAACGCGCTGAAACTCCAGTCCGTGATGCTTATAAATTTCATACAGCATAACGGGGACGAGTCCGGTCTGCCAGTCATGGCAGTGCAAAATGTCCGGTCGCTTGTTAGTAATCAGCAAAAACTCCAGCGCCGCCTTGCTGAAGAAGGCAAACCGCATGTTGTCGTCATCGCAGCCGTAATAGGTGCGGCGATTAAAGAAAAAG
The DNA here is from genome assembly GCF_014695615.1 of Leptolyngbya sp. FACHB-711. Classification (NCBI taxonomy): domain Bacteria; kingdom Bacillati; phylum Cyanobacteriota; class Cyanophyceae; order Leptolyngbyales; family Leptolyngbyaceae; genus Leptolyngbya; species Leptolyngbya sp. FACHB-711. The sequence goes on along the minus strand of NZ_JACJOR010000293.1, from coordinate 348 downwards.
TCTTCCGAGTGAGGATCGATAAAGAAGCAAAGCCGCCCCTGTACCCAGCCGCAAAAGACATCGCACTTGATACTCGCGCCGTACCAGGGCACGTTGAGATCCCGGTATGCCTCGTGCCAGCCCCAAATCTGGTCGTACCGCATACAGTCGTACTTAGGCAGGATGATCTCAACGGCATGACCCCGAATCTCCAGCTCACGGCTCAGCCCGTACACCACATCGCCTAACCCGCCTGCTTTAATGACCGGGGCGCATTCCGAGGCAATTTGTACGATGTACATCCCTTTTCCTCACCAGGTAGAAATAACTTGGTAATAACTTAACAAAAATATATTTATACGTTTTTGG
>NZ_JACJOR010000292.1:0-12874 GCF_014695615.1 Leptolyngbya sp. FACHB-711 | reverse complement strand
AAAGGCTTAAACCTGAATACGGCTTTTCTACGGGAGTTTGGCACAACCCAGGTGCAGGCACTGCCAGACGGCGAAGGCGTGGTGAAATCAGTGGTGTCACCCTGGAACGATCGCCATGTGCTGCTGGCTCTCACGGCTCAGCGTGAACAGGGTTTGCGAGATGTGCAGGATTTGTTTGAAATCGATCGTCTGTTTGGGCAGCTTCAGGGCGATACGGCTCTGATCCACCGCAATCAGCCGAACCCTTCTCCATTCGATCCAGATGACTACAGTCTGGAGTTTCTTAACCGCGCTCCTCGCGAAAAAGTGGTGACGCAGGCAAGCCTGATGGGACGGATTGTGCTGTTCCTGCAAGACCACTGGCTGCTGCTGCCCCTGGGAATTGTGCTGCTGCCGCTGCTGATGTACGGCTTTTCTCAAATCTTCTTGAATCGCGTTGCTGACCGAGGTGCAGAGTCATGACCCATTCACCCAATTTTGCTGCCGAAGCATTTATCAATTCTCGCTTTCCTTTGCTGAAGCGGCTATTTCTCAACGTTCCCATTGCGATCGATCGCTTATTGCCCAACGCAGGTAAATGGACACTGTTTGCGATCGTGATCGGGCTGCTGATTGTATCTGTGCCGCTGATTGTCACGCCTTTAGCCCCAATTCAGCAAGGCATTATTGCCGCAATTCTAATTGTGATCGGCTGGACGATCGTGCAGTCTGAAGAGCGGCAGATCAATCGGCGGGTCAGTGAGCATCTACACCTGTTCCTCGCCTGGATCAGCGTAATTACAACGCTCCGCTACCTTTATTACCGCAGCAGCTACACCCTGAATCTAGATGGCTGGCTTAACGCTACCTTTAGTATCCTGCTGTATGCCGCCGAACTCTATGCCGCTGGAACGCTGCTAATTTCCTACTTTCAAACGCTGCGATTGCGCGATCGATCTCCTGTAGACCTTTCTGCTTTCCCGGAAGCAGACTGGTTCACCGTGGATGTGTACATCCCGACCTATAACGAAGAAGTGGCGATCGTGCGAAAAACGGCTCTGGCAGCGATGGCACTCGACTATCCAGCAGACAAAAAGCGGGTTTATGTGTTGGACGACGGGCGCAAGTTTCCAGAGCGGCGGCTGAAGCTGCAACGAATGTGTCAGGAACTCGGCTGCACGCTGCTGACTCGCGACAACAACGACCATGCCAAAGCCGGAAACATCAACACGGCACTGCGGCGTACAGCGGGCGAACTGATTTTGATTCTCGACTGCGATCACGTTCCATCGCGCCAGTTTCTCAAGCACACCGTCGGTTTCTTCTATCAGCCCAACGTGTCGCTGGTGCAAACGCCCCACTGGTTTTATAACGCCGACCCTTTCGAGCGCAATTTGCTTACTGGGGGACAGGTTCCGGTTCACAATGAGCTGTTTTACAAAGTGATCCAGAAAGGAAATGACTTCTGGAATGCGGCTTTCTTCTGTGGCTCGGCGGCAGTGATTCGCAAGCAGCACTTGCTGGAAGTGGGCGGCATTGCCGTGGAAACCGTGACCGAAGACTGTCACACCTCACTGCGGCTGCACGATCGCGGCTATCGATCGGTTTACTACGACAAGATCATGGTGGCAGGTCTGGCTCCCGAAACCTTCTCGGCGTATGTAGGGCAGCAGGTACGCTGGGCGCAGGGCATGGCGCAGATTTTACGGCTAGAGAATCCGCTGCTGAATCCCCGGCTGAATCTCTCGGTTCCGCAAAGACTGTGCTACTTTTCCGCCTGCTCGCACTTCTTTTTTGGCTTTCCGCGCCTGATGTATGCCTTTGCGCCAATTCTGTATTTGCTGTTTGGCATTAGCCTGGTACGCGGCTTGGGTCTGGAAACCCTGGCCTATGCCATGCCCCATGTGGTGCTGGGCCTCTACGCCAACTACATCACCAACAAAACGACCCGCTTCTCGTTCTGGAATGAGGTGTTTGAGAATGCGATGGCGTTCCATGCTGGAATTGTCACCTTCCTAGCACTGCTGAATCCGCGCATGGGGTCGTTCAAAGTCACCGACAAAAGCCTGCAAATGACGAATCGCCGCCATTTTGACTGGCGATCGAGCTGGGTGCCCCTGATGGTTTGTGGCCTGCTGGTGCTATCGCTGCTGGTGGTTCCCTTCTGGCTGATTGACTATCCAGCGGCAAAAGAAGCGATCGTCATCAACGCTTTCTGGGCGTTCTTCAGCCTGACGTTGCTGGGTGCAGCCCTGCTGGTCGGCTTTGAGCAGCCCCAGGTGCGGCGGGCACATCGACTTCAGCGGCAGTTGCGATCGGCGGTTTACTGTGGTGAGCAGCTTACCTGCAGCGGCATTACGCTCGATGTCAGTGAAGCGGGAGCAAATCTTCTGCTCGATCGCTGGACGGATCTGCCGGATATTGTTGAGCTGGAGCTATGGGGTGATTTTGAGGCGCGGGTTTCGCTCAGTGCCCACATCACTCGCATCACGCCCATGCCGCAGGATCAGGTCAAGGTTGCCGTGGAGTTTGTCGATCTGAGTCAGGCCCAGGCAGATGCCCTCGTGCGCGTAATTTATTCTGATGTGGCAGAGTGGTACGCCCAGGAGCGAACCATTATTGATCATCCGCTTTCCTCCTTCGGGTTCTTGCTCACTGGACCGCTGCGTGCCCTGACCGATCGCCACCCCGCTGAAAAATCGACCCGATTCAAATCCATTCAAACGCTGGCACAAATCTATTGGAGCGGTCAATTTTATCCTGCTGTCGCAACCGGAGTCAACTCGCGATCGATTCGCCTGGAACTCCTGCCCGATGCCCCGATCGATTCCAGCCTGCTTCAGCTCAACCAGCCTGCGGTCGGATTGCTGCTCGGTTCTCCCAATCCTGAAGCTCAGCCGATTCGTCTGGTGGCTCAGGTGGAATCAGTCATGTGTAGCGATCGAGCTTTTAACGGGGCGATCGACCCCAGCGGCAACCCGGCAACCCAATGCTTGCAAACCCCCGGACTCCGCCTGGAACTGACCTTTCCCCAGCAACTCGACCTCCAACAGCAGTCCAAAATTCGCCAACTGCTCAGAACGGTCTAGCTGTGAGCGATGCAAAGCACTTTCCCGCTTAGGGCGATCGGGGTTTTGATATCCATTCCCTGAGAAATCAAAGGGGCTACATTGCCCCTTGAATGCCCCAGTTTTGGGGAACTTTGAAACCCGCAGGCGAGCTACCTTTCGCTCAGAGAGCGGTAAATTCCCCTTGAATTCAGCCGCCCAAAGCGTGACAGCTTGTGCCTTGCCCCCAGATGCAGATTACCTGCTCATCAGATGCTCGACCACTGCCTGCGCGATCGCCTCATTGCCGTGTTTGGACACCGTTTTTCCGGTGCGGGGCGGGTTCAGCGGCTGGTTGAGAAAATCCCAATTGCTGTTAAAGAATTCTTCGGGCTCTAGAATTCGATGGGTCGCGTAATCCTGGAGTCCATCGAGCAAAATGGGCGATTCGGCAAAGTCTTGTCGCGTGATAGTAACGACGGGCAGCTCCAGGCGGCAGGCTTCTGAGAAGGTGCTGAATCCGGGCTTGGAGACGACGCAGCAGCAGCAGGGCATCAGGTCTACCGGGCGATACTGGTATTCGGTAATGGCAACCAGATTCGGCAGGGCGGGCGCATTGCGATCGAAGGTAATAAACTGCCAATCGGGAAAGCGCGTCAGGCTGTCGTAAGGGAGACGATCGATTCCTAGTCCGCCAAAGGTGAGCATAACGGTGCGTTCTTTGGGGGCAGTCAGGTTAAATTTCTGCCGCAGGTCTTCCAACGGAAAGCGAGGTGAGCCGCCTGTTAATCCGACATCAGTAATGTGCGGAAAAGCGGACATTGGCTCGTGAAACGGTAAGCGAAACAGTCGATCGCACTGGTTAAACTGCTCAGCGATCCAGTCGGCTTCTGCCACAAAGTCGCCGCCCCAGGCACGATAAATAAAATCCCAGCCGAAGTTGCTCATCATCCAGCAGGGTACGTCAGCCGCTTTTGCGATCGCGCTTGCTAAAGGCGGAATATCTGCCAGCACTAAACCAACTCGATTTTGCTTAATGAAATTCACTTCGCCTGCGATCGTCCGGTTTGCCTTTGCCCGGATCTGCCGCAGCTTTTCCAGGGTGGCAACTTTGTCCATTGTCAGGCTGTCGGATTGAATAATGCCAATATCCAGCGCGACAGGACGGTGAATAAAATCCTGCGTGATGTAGCATTCCAGCAGCCAGCGCGGGGCAGTGGTGGCAATCATCACCAGCACGTCTGGGTAAAGGGTTTGAATCGCGGCAATGACAGCAGCGGTGCGGGTAGCGTGTCCAAAGCCGTGATTCGTGATGGCAGCGTAGAGAATGGGCTGAGGCATTGAGCGGCGTTTAGTGTAAATCTTTATCCCACACTGCAATATAAACCCGATCGCGATCGTTGCGCTCTACAATGCCTTCTAAATTGCCGCGCTTGAAGGAATATTGATTAGTTTGTCGATCGCGCACTGACATCAGTCCTGCCGCAATTTCTGAACTCATCTTGCCATCGAGCATGCCATCAAGCGTAGACTCCATGATCTCTGGGTCGATCGACTGGTCAAAAGAAGCTTCGGTCTGGCGAATTCGATCGCTGTCCTGGTCATAGATATACGCCAGCGTGATGCGATCGGGCACGACGGTATAAAGGGCAGTTCGCGTGTTGTCCCAATAGCCCACAGAATTTCGCACGGTGGGTTCTCCCAGTTCACGCACAACCGATCGCTCGTCGGTTCCCACGGGAATGCCGGGAATGTTGCGGGCATCATTGGCGGGTGCGGCGGGTCGATCGCTATTCATCGCATCCCGGTATTCTTGCTCGCGTCTGACACTGTTGGATGCCAGTCGTCTGGGCTGGTCTGCGTTCTGGTCTTGAGCCTCTGAGTCAGAATTTTCTCCAGATTCAAACAAGTCTCGAACCAAGCCGGGCAAGTTAGCCGTGGGCGTGGCACTGGGAGAAGCTTCTGGTGTGGGAGACGGGTCAGGAGCCTCAACCGAAGCAGCAGCTTCAGGCGATTCGGCCGGAGCCGGAGCCGTCGTCACCTCAGTCTCGCTTGCTGGAGGCGTTTGCGGAGAATAGTTCCTTACTGCTATCACCGAGACAAGCGCAATACTGGCGATCGTGACTGAACCCAAAAAGGCAAGCGCTCTGGGATTAAATCGACGGGCAGCCGGACGGACAGGGGTGGAGGAAGGGGCAATGGGAGCCGGAGCGGTTGGCTCGTTGGCATTGAAATAGGTGGGAAAGGGAGGAGCCGTGGGCGCAGCAGGCGGGGTCGGAGTCGCAGGGGTCGGATTCGCAAGATTTGGAGCCGCATAATGAGGGCTGACTGCTAGCGTTGCCGCAGTTGAAGGACTGGGCGGGACTGCCTGCGGAGTCGTTTGAGAATTTGCCTGCGTTACATGGGGCAGCATTGCCAGCCAATCTGCGACCGATGCGGGACGATAGTGAATATCAAGTGCCATGCCGCGCATCACCGCTTGATTGGTCGCCGGACTGATTTCGGGACGCAGATCGCGAGGTGCAGGCATCGGCTGACGATCGCGCAACACCGAAGACACCGGAACCTGAGTTGTGAGCAGGGCATAGAGCGTTGCTGCCAAGCCGTAAACATCAGTTGCGGGAGTTCGTTTTGCCTGCGCCATGTATTGCTCGATCGGCGCGAATCCTTCGGTGATAATGCTGGTGTGAACCTGAGTTGCGCCTGGCGTAAATTCTCGCGCAATGCCGAAATCAATCAGCACGACTTGATCGGTTCCTTCCCGCAGAATTATGTTTTGCGGCTTCACGTCTCGATGCAGCAGTCCGTTTTGATGCACGGCTTCCAGGGCGGCTCCCACCTGCCGGATGTAGTTAATGGCGATCGTTTCGGGCAAGGGCTGATTGGGAAGGACGATCGCATCTAGAGTCCGCCCCGGCACGTAGTCCATTACCAGATAGGGCACTTCGTCCTCGATGAAAAAGTCATTCACCCGCACGATATTCGGATGCACACAAAGCGCGAGCCGCCGCCCTTCGTCCTGAAACTGCTTTTCGAGCTTGGCATACTGGGGATGCTGCCGCAGATTGGGGTTCATGGTTTTGATCACCACGACGCGATGCAGGTAGTGGTGGGTTGCCTTGAACGTAATGCCAAACCCGCCCTGTCCTAACGGCTGATCAAGGGTATATTTACCGCCCTGTAAGGCTTGCCCGACTTGGATCGTCATGAGTCTTTAGCCGCTTCTCCAAAACACCAATCTGAAGACACCCATTCGAAGACACTCATTAACTGATCCACTCTAGCCGATTGTGTCGAGCGATGCCCCTTCACCGGGACAGATCGATCGGCTGGATTAGAGCCGTTCTGTTCCTTGTTGTACCATGTTTGTCGAGCAATTCGGCTGTATGGGGATGAGTGCTGCGGTGAGGTTGCTCGCTCTAAAATAAACGCATGAATATCGACTACGATTCGGCTTGATGATGCCGGAATGATGCCGAACTCTGGAGAATCTTAACCATAAAACTTCCAGGTTTGCTGGAACCGATATAGGCATTGCTGCCTCCGCTACCGCATGCTTAAAACAGCAAATCCTTGCCTGTCTTTGACAAAGCGATTGGGAAAACTAAATCTTAGCAGTACACTAGTTCTCAATCTATCTAAAGGATTCGGGCAACATTAATTTGCTAAATGCTCTGCTCCTTTGCTAAGTGCTCTGCTTCACTGCTCAGAACCAGAACCCTGCCAAAGTTGCCTTATCCCATTCGATCGCCACTAAGCCGTTTATCTGCCTATGTCGCTTGATTTGAACCCGGCGGGTCTCAATTCTGAATTAGATCCCCAATTAAATCCTCTATCAGATTCCAAGCTCAGTTCCGAACAGCTTCAAACGCTGGCACTGAAACAGCAAATGCTTCAGCGATTGCGATCGGGTCTGCGATCGGGTCAGCAGCGGATGGCGGATTGGAAAAGCGGGTCATTGGCAGTTTCAGCGGTTCCGGGATCGGGAAAGTCTACGGGGATGGCGATCGCAGCGGCGATTTTGCTGGCAGAGCGATATTTAAGGTTGAGCAGCACTGCACCGCTTCAGGCAGGAATTCTACCGACCGAACCGTTACCAAATGGGCAGCCCTTTCCCACCGGACAACTGCTGCTGGTGACGTTTACGCGATCGGCGGTGGCGAATTTGAAGGGTAAGATTCGGCAGTATTTGCGCGAACTGTCTTTGCCGTCGCAGGGGTTTCAGGTTTATACGCTGCACGGATTGGCATTGAATATTGCATCGCGGCATCCTGATTTATCGGGCATCCATCTAGAACGGCTGATGCTGATTTCGCCGAATCAGAGCAATCGTTTGATTCGGATTTGTGTGGATCAGTGGATTGGTGCAAATCCTCAGTTTTATCAGCGGCTTCTGGAAGGCAGACAGTTTGACGGCGAAGAAACCGAGCGGCTGCGGCGGCAGTCTGTGCTGCGAACTGAAGTTTTGCCAGAATTGGCGTTTACGGTGATTCATGAAGCCAAAAGCTCTGGCCTGATGCCTCAGGATTTGCTGAAGCTAAGTCAGCAGGGACGATCGATCGGGGAAGTTGACGACTACAATGTGCTGGAAATTGCAGCAGGCTTATACGATCGCTATCAAGATCTGCTGCGGCTACGCGGATTTATTGACTACGACGATATGATTCTGGCAGCACTGCGGGTTTTAGAGAATGAAAGTGCCTGTCGGTTCTGGCGATCGCAAATCTATGCGGTGTTTGAGGACGAAGCGCAGGATTCTTCTCCTTTGCAAACGCGCCTGCTGGAGATTTTGGCGGCTGATGCGATCGATCCCCATGCGCCGCTTAATCTAGTGCGGGTGGGCGACCCCAATCAAGCAATCAACTCCACCTTTACGCCCGCTGATCCGCTCTTTTTCCGGGAGTTTTGCGAACGCTGTGGCGCAGAAGGAACGCTGGCAGAAATGGATCAAGCCGGACGCAGTAGTCCGATCATCCTTCGCGCGGCAAACTTTATGCTCGACTGGACGAATCAACGCTACAAAGTTGAGCAGTCCCGCGAACCGAGCCTTCCCTTTCGTCCGCAAAAGATTCAGCCTGTGCCGCCAGATGATCCGCAGCCTGATGCCAATCCTGCCCCGGAAGGGAACGGTCTCGAAATTCGCTTTCCGGCGGACACCTACCACACGGTTGATTTGATCGCGCAGCGCGTCGGCGATTTGCTGACTCAGCATCCAGCGGCAAGAGCGGCAATTCTGGTACGGGAAAATCGACAGGGACGGTTTATTGCAGAACGCTTGCGCTATCCGCAGGAATTTGGCATTGACACCGACCTTCAGCAGCTTGGGATCACGATTTACGATGTGGGCGATCGCGATCGACAGTCTCATATTCCTGCTGAAATTCTGGCGTTGCTGCAATTTCTCGATCGTCCTCACTCGCCGGATTTCCTCAAAGCCGCGTTGCAGGTGTTTGTCGATCGTCAGGTGATTCCCACGCAGGATCTCAATTTGCTGGTGAGTTTGCCGGAACAGTTTCTTTATCCGGGACCGCTCGATTCCCCTCAGCCCGAACCTGTCCTGAAAGCTCGCCGCTACTGTACTGCGCTGCTGCGGGCCCGTCTGGAACTGCCACATTTTCAAATCATTCCGTTTCTGGCGATGACGCTGCAATACGAGCAGGCAGAACTCGCTACCGTCGATAAACTTGCAGAGCGACTGGCACAGCAAACCGCCGCCAATCCTTCGCTGTCTGCCGTGATCGAGGCATTGGGGGAAATTGTGCGATCGGAGCGGTTTGAGCCCGTGGAAACCGATGACCCGGAGGAACGCTACATTCGTGCCAAACAGGTGACCATTATCACAATGCACAAGGCAAAGGGTCTGGACTGGGATTTTGTGTTTATTCCGTTTCTGCATGAGCCGCTCATTCCCGGTAGTATGCGCGTGTTGCCCCAGTCGCAGTTTTTAGGAGATTTTGCCCTGCCTGAAATTGCCAGAGCGCAGATTCGCGCCAGCATCCACGGCGAATATCCTTTGCCGGAAACGATCGCTGCCTGGGAACGGGCAAAACAGCTCAAGGTGGCAGAAGAATTTCGCTTGCTTTATGTGGCAATGACCCGTGCTAAGCGACTGCTGTGGATGTCTGCCGCCCGCAAAGCTCCCTTTACCTGGAGCAAGCCGGATAATTTGCAGGATCAGGTTCCCTGTCCGGTGCTGCCTGCCCTTTGTCGGCAGTTTCCGCAAACGTAATTTCCAGCAATGTTTCCAGTAATATCTTCAGCAATACTTTCAGCAATGTTTCCAGTAATACTTTCAGCAATGTTTCCAGTAATACTTTCAACAATGTTTCTAACAGTAGTTTCAACTATATCTTCAACAATCGTTTCAGTCCTAAAGTCGCCAGTTTTCTCAGAGTAGAATGATCGATACCTTCTTTAGGAGTGCGAACCGTGAACCCGACCGATCGCGATTACACCCTGCTCATCGACAAAAGCGGCAGTATGTCTACACCCGATCAGCGCGGCGGAAGAACTCGCTGGGAAGAAGCTCAGGAATCGACGCTAGCACTTGCGCGCAAATGCGAACAGTTTGGCCCGGACGGCATCACGGTTTACCTATTTTCGGGGCGGTTTAAGCGATACGACGCTGTTACCTCCAGCAGGGTCTCGCAGGTTTTCTTAGAGAATGACCCGATGGGCACGACGAATCTGGCAGCAGTGCTGTATGATGCGCTGGAAAATTACTTTCAGCGAAAGTCTGCCGGACAAACAAAACCCGGAGGAGAAACAATTCTGGTGATTACTGATGGAGAACCAGACGATCGCAAAGCGGTGATGGAAGTAATCGTTAACGCAACGCGCAAAATGGATCGCGACGAGGAATTAGCCATTTCTTTTGTGCAGGTCGGTGATGATGTGCAGGCAACCCGCTTCCTGAAAGCACTGGATGACCAGTTGCAGGGAGTTGGCGCAAAGTTTGACATCTGCGATACCGTCACGATCGATGAAATGGAAGAGATGACGATCGCAGAAGTGCTGTTGAAGGCGATCGAAGATTAGGAAAAGACAGGGAACTCTCTTGTTTGTAGAGCAGCTTTATAGGGCAGCTTTGTAGAGCAGCTTCAGGGAGCGGCTTCGTGGAGCGGCTGGAACCCTAATCCCTCGAAAATTCCCCCTCTCCTCCAACCCCTTTTCTCACAGTCTTTTCCTTCAAGGGGTTTCTTGTGTAACGACTCCGACACACTGACCCTCAGGGAGGCAAAGTGAAATGTCTATACTGAGGACATTACTGAGGACGTTACTCAGGATATTACTCAGGACGTTACTTAAGGCGTTAAGGCGGCTTTGCCTACTAGCACGGGAAAGGGAATAAGGGTAAGGAAATAACCGTATGGACGACTTTTTTCGGGAACTAGAAGAGCTGGTCGATCAGGGATTTGAAGGATTGCTGGAGTTCGTTCGCGTGATCGAAGGCAGAGCCGAACCGGACGACGTGCGAAACGATCGCAACCCCGATGGCAGCAATGTGCAGGTTCAATCTCGCCCAGACACGCAGACAACCCGCCCCACCGCGCCGAGCCAAGTGCCGACTGAACGAACCCCTGTCCCCTTTAGCGACTGGTTTTCTCCGCCTACACAGTCACCGACCGTTTCGCTTTCGGGCATTGGCGGACTCTCTGAAGTGCTACGCGAACTGCGTGAACTGGTCGAACTGCCGCTCAAGCGTCCCGAACTCCTGTCCATGCTGGGCTTAGAACCGACCACAGGCGTACTGCTCGTCGGACCACCGGGCACGGGAAAAACCCTGACGGCTCGTGCCCTGGCAACCGAACTGGGAGTGAACTATATTGCGATCGTCGGTCCTGAAGTAATGGGCAAATACTACGGCGAAGCAGAACAACGACTGCGAAACATTTTCCAGAAAGCGGCTCGCTCTGCGCCCTGTATTGTGTTTATTGATGAAATTGATAGTCTTGCGCCCGATCGCGCCAGTGTTGAAGGCGAAGTCGAAAAACGGGTCGTGGCTCAGCTCTTGAGCCTGATGGATGGCTTTGGCAAAACCCCTGGTGTGATTGTGCTGGCAGCTACCAATCGTCCCGATCAGCTGGATATGGCATTGCGTCGTCCAGGACGATTCGATCGCGAAGTGCAGTTTCGAGTGCCCGATCGCCGGGGACGCATGGAAATTCTGCAAATTCTGACGAAGTCGATGCCGTTAGACGACACGGTCAACCTGGAAGAGATTGCTGATTTGTCGGTGGGCATGGTGGGCGCGGATTTGAAGGCACTCTGCCAGAAGTCGGCATATTTGGCACTGCGGCGACTTCTGCCAGAGTTTGATAGTCCTGTTCCTGCCTGGATGAAGGTGACCCAGGCTGATTTCATGCTGGCGATCAAGCAAATTAAGCCTGCGGTACTGCGATCGGTTGAAGTGGAAGCACCGAAGACAACCTGGGATGACATCGGCGGGCTAGAAACAATCAAACAAACCCTTCAGGAATCCGTTGAAGGGGCACTGCTTTATCCAGAGCTGTATCGCCATACAAAGGCAAAGGCTCCACGCGGCATTTTGCTCTGGGGTCCGCCGGGAACCGGAAAAACCCTGCTTGCTAAAGCGGTTGCGGCTCAGGCACGGGCAAACTTTATTGCGGTCAATGGTCCTGAACTCCTGAGCAAGTGGGTTGGTGCATCGGAACAGGCAGTGCGAGAGCTGTTTACGCGGGCGCGTCAGGCGGCTCCCTGCGTTGTGTTTGTCGATGAGATTGATACTCTGGCTCCGGCACGGGGCAGCTTTATCAGCGACTCCGGCGTGAGCGATCGCGTTGTGGGACAACTCCTCACTGAACTCGACGGCTTGCAGGATTGCCCAAATGTGCTGCTCGTTGGCGCAACGAACCGACCAGAGGCACTTGATCCGGCTTTACTGCGATCAGGACGACTCGATCTGCAAATTAAGGTCGATCTCCCCGATCAAAATAGTCGTCTCTCAATCTTGCAGGTGCATAACGGCGATCGCCCCCTTGCCGAAGAAGTGGAGTTAAACCACTGGGCAGCCCATACCGAAGGCTGGAATGGGGCAGATCTCGCGCTGCTGAGCAATCAGGCAGCTCTGGAAGCAGTCCGCCGCTATCGCAACGAGGGACAAACCGATCCCAGCAGTCTGCAAATTATCACCGCAGACTTTACCACTGCCCATCGGCGATTAGCAGATCAGAGAGGTGAGGGGGTTGCTTCGGGAAGTTTGTAGGGCGGAAAGTTTATTGTGAAAGCAAGGCAATAAAAAACCCGATCGCCTCAGATCGGGTAAAGCTTGATTTTGCAGACCGCCCTGATTCAAACAGGATGACCTGAATCAATTTCTAGCGGCTCATCGAATCATTTAGCGCATCCGTCGATTCGTCGATTAGTTCAGTTCCACTTTGACGACTTTGTTGCGCTCTTCCTGCTGTTTAGGCAGGGTCAGGTGAAGAATGCCGTCTTTGTATTCGGCTTGAACCTGCGTATTTTGAATTCGTGCAGGCAGCGGAATCACGCGCTGGAATGTTCCATAGTAGAACTCGCTGCGGCTCATTCCTTTATCTTCAGAGCGAGTCTCAGACTTGCGCTCACCTTTGATCGAAACTATATCCTCAGTAACTTCAACGTTGAGGTCTTTGGCATCCACACCCGGAACTTCAAGCTTGAGCTGAACTGCATCTTCGGTTTCGCTCAGTTCTGCCGCCGGCATTCTGCCAAATGTCTTCCAGTCGTCACCAACTGTGGGAGCGATCGTATCCGCAAAGAGGCGGTCGAACTGACGTTGAAGCGTGTCAATTTCCTGCCAGGGATTCCATCGAATGATTGCCATAGGGTTCTTCCTCTAATCAATT
>NZ_JACJOR010000291.1:0-6221 GCF_014695615.1 Leptolyngbya sp. FACHB-711 | reverse complement strand
TATCTGCACCCTTGATGCGGAAAATGCCCGAACTAGAGCAAAGCAGGCAGATGAGGCTCTTGCAAAAGGTGAAGATTGGGGCGCATTACATGGAGTTCCGGTCACGATTAAAGACATTTTTGAAACAGCTGGACTCCGCACAACCGCAGGCTATATTCCCCTTAGAGATTACATTCCCAAGCAGGATGCGACAGTCGTTGCCAAACTTAGAGCAGCAGGAGCAATTATCCTGGGAAAAACCAACGCAGCCGAACTCGCAGCCGATTACCAGAGTATTAATTCTCTGTTTCCGCCAGTCAACAATCCCTGGAATTTAGCCTACACGCCTGGAGGAAGTTCAGGGGGCAGTGCTGCCGCGATCGCTGCAGGTCTTTCACCCCTTGATCTGGGAAATGATTTTGGCGGGTCTGTGCGTCAACCTGCTCACTTTTGTGGTGTCTATGGACTTAAATCCACCGATCGCCGCATTTCCACCGCCGGCATGATTCCTGAAGTTCCTGGTATGCCCTTGTGTGTTCGACAGATGATGACCGTTGGATGTTTTGCGCGATCCTTGGAAGACATTCGGCTTTGCTTTTCGCTGATTGCAGGAGCAGATGTGCGCCGTCCAGATGTTCCTCCGGTTCCCCTAGATACGCCTTCTGGCAAAGCATTGTCTGATCTCAAGATTGCCTGGATTGATGAGTGGAGTGAAATTCCAGTCGCTGCTGATATCCGAACCGCCATGCAGAAAACAGCTCAAACGCTGGCAAATGCAGGGGCGAAGGTAGAACGCTGGCTTCCCCAAGGCTTTGATACCTCAAAGATGTTGAACCTGTACATGCGAGTTGCAGCCTATAACAACACCTATGCTCAACCGAGAGATCGCTACAACATTCGACGCAGTTTAGGGTTGATCGCTCGTACAGCCACCCAAGGTGACAAGAAACTCAGACAATTGGGAGACTTCAGCCGATTTCTTCCAGAGCTACTTAATCCCAGTTTGAAGGGATATTTTGAAACGCTGACCGAGCGCGATCGCTTCATTGCTCAACTGGATACGGCATTAGAGTCATGGGATGTTTGGTTAGTGCCAGTGGCTGCAACGGCTGCATTCACCCATCGTCCCCCCTGGAGTGCCGTTGAGGTCGATGGCAGAGCTTACCCATACGGAGTTGCCAATGGAGCGTACACCATGCCGTTTAATTTAAGCGGGCATCCAGTCATCGTCATTCCCATTGGGCAAACGCAGGATGGGCTACCGATTGGAATCCAGATTGTGGGCAAGCGGTGGAGAGAGATGGAATTAATAGCGATCGCTCAACAGCTTGATCAGGTCATTGGCACATTTCAACATCCTCCACGTTATTGAAAGTATGAACAGCAAGTTCGATCAACATTTAATGCGTGGTAGTTGGATTCAGTGGGGTTTATGGCTCCTAGCGGTTGTTCCTCTATTCATTGGCTTCTGGGCTTTTTTGGCTCCCTATCACTTCTATGAAATCTTCCCGCTCCCTGGTAGAAATTGGGTTTCAACTCTGGGGCCCTACAACGAACATCTAGTTCGGGACTACGGTGCAAACAATCTTGGCTTCGGGGTACTACTGGCTGCGGCAGCAGTTTTGCTCGAACGACAAATCATCCAAGTTGCACTGGTGAGTTGGTTCGCCTTCGCAGTGCCGCACCTCATCTTTCACCTGACACAAACTCACCACTTCTCGCTATTCGATAATGTGACACAGCTCAGCTCTCTAGGACTTGTGGCGTTGCTCCCGATCGTCTTGCTTTTCTTTGTGACAATGCAAAAGAGATGAGTTGCTAGGAAACCTTGATTGACGTATGGAAGTAAGATTGTTTCAAACCCAAGATGCTGAACAGATTGCACGGTTGTTTCATGAAACAGTACGTGAAATTAATGTGCGTGATTATTCAAACAGCCAAGTCAAAGCATGGGCACCTGAAGATATTCAATTTAGAAATTGGGTAGAAGTGTGCTCAAATCGATTCACCTATGTTGCTGACGATGATGGCGTAATTGCGGGATTTGGAGAGCTAGAGCCGAACGGGCATATTGATTGTTTCTACTGCCATAAAAACTATCAACGTTGCGGAGTAGGCAGCCGAATTTATCAAGCCATTGAAGCAAAGGCGTATGAACTGTCCTTGAATCGGTTATTTGTTGAGGCAAGCATTACCGCAAAACCATTTTTTCAACGTATGGGGTTTGCAGTGGTCAAGGAGCAAGAAGTGATGCGCCGGGGTGAGGGATTCATAAACTATGCAATGGAAAAGCTTTTGTAGAATGCACCTATTTCTATAGGCGTTTGCTGAGGTCAATCAGTTGATCAGCCGTGAATTTTTACTGTTCTGGTAGCTTGCACCCGTGAAAAGTCACTGTTTATTGAGATAAATTTGGCTCGACGATCGCCGGAAAATTCTCAAAGTTTCGTTTCACCCAATCCATTCCAACTTCGTTATTGAGTTTGATATGCTTAGGGCTATTAGGATAGAGCTTGCTTAAAATATCAGTATCTTGTTCGACAGCGGTTCCTACCAGTTTTAGAAAATTGTGTTTTGCTAAATTGGCGATCGGATACTTTGCTTTTCCAAACATTAAAACATAAGTGCGGGTATGCGTTTCGGATTCAGGAACAAAGAGATGGCATTGCTTCACGCTTCCGAGCGAGGCGTCTTCGTGTAGTATGACGATCGCAGGAAAAAAGTTTTCGACATGAATATTCAGAACTTTTGGCAGTGCTAGAATAGCCGGATGCTTTAAGATGTCCTGAAATTTGTTTTTTGCTCTTGGGGTGTCGTAGTAAGCATGGGAATGTAGCCCGTTATCAATAAACTTTTTGAAGTGTACTTCTTCAATTTCAAATAATGCACGATGGGTTCCGTTGGGGTGATTGTAGTCGTGCATAATTAATAGCATCGACAGCAAATCAGTCTTAACGCTCCAATCAGCAACAAAGCCAATAAAATCATATTCGGCTGCAATTTGATTCAGAATATTCGGAATCGAAATCTTTGGCTCGACCCCACCATACGACCAAACGAAGTCCCCTTGAACAATTAGCTCTAACGGCTTCAGCAGCGATTTTGTAGGTTTGTTTGATCCGGGTAAAACTGTGCATCCGGTATGGTCAAACTCTAAAGCATGAAATGGGCATACGATCGCACTGCGCCCATCTGAACGAGAAACACACCAGCCTTCAGAGAGCATTGCGCCCATGTGAGGGCAGGCGTTGGGCAAAGCACTGATGTTCCCGTTGTCATCCTGCCATAAGACGTAATCGTTGCCATACAGCGAAACTTTCGTAGGCTGATTTGGCTTCAGCATCGATCGATGAGCCAATAGCCACGGAGTACCTTGTAGCATCGTCATAATCTTCTCAAGTTTGGCTAATCATTAAGAAAATTCTTTTGAGCAAGATTGACCAGCCCACTATATACCCCTAAGATAAGTTTCCTGTCCAACAAGATGGGGCGACTCCCCCTGGAGTAGGAAACATTTGTTGGGTGATTGCGGATAGTTTCGCTGCCGTGTTCACTCAGATCAGACGATTCGGCGTAATATCAATACGCTCAATGCGCTAAATTTTGACTCGCTGCCCATCCTTCAACTGCTGCAAAGGATATAAAGTGCCGCGCCAAACAATGCCCTGCTGTTGCCAACAGGAGAACGCTGAACGCAGCAGGATAACCGAGAGAATGAGCTGCCCGACTGGAATCAACAACATGCCAAAGGTAAAACGCCTTAGCTTAGCCCACACCGCCCAAGCATAAAGCAGCAAACATCCATAGGCAGCAATCCCAAATCCCCACAGCCAGGATCCTGGTTGCTGTAGAATTGCAACAACCCAACCCAGATTAAGCAGCCAGAGCAGCACCACCGTGATAAACAAACTGGAATAGCGATAATGGGCAGCCGCACCAAAGAGATTTTTCTCTAAGCCGCGCACCATTGTAGATAAAGAGGGATACCAGGTTAAACCAATCTCATCAGTTCCGAACACCAAGCAGTTCCACGCTCCAGCCTGCTGCATCATCAGCGCAAGTCCTAAGTCGTCAACAACTTCCATTCGCAGCCAAGCAAACCCAGCGGTTCGATCAAAAACAGATTTCCGCACCAGGTTAAAGGCTCCATTGCCAGCGAAACTGTCCGATTCGGGTTTGCCGATCTCAGAGGCGTTGATACTATTCAAGAACAGGAGACCGAAGGCAGCCAGCGTTACATCAAGCCAAAACGACTGGCTATAAGCCTCAGCTGCTACGGAAAGATGGTCAAGCTGCTCTTCAAGGCATAAGGCGATCGTCTTCTTCAAAACACCCGGCTGAAAATGAACGTCTGCATCCGTAAAGAGAAGCCAGTCTCCCGTAGCCCTCTGACTGCCAAGATGCAGCGCATGAACTTTTCCCAGCCATGCTGGAGGCAGATGAGTGATATGCACAGGCACGATGCGATCGTCTTGGCTCGCTAACTGGTCAACGATGTCGCCTGTGTTGTCGGTGGAGCGATCGTTAATGAGGATGATTTCTAGATTGGGATAGTCCTGCTTGAGAAGCGTCGTCAAGGCTTGCCCAAGGGTGTCACCTTCATTACAAGCTGGGATAATAATACTAAGCCTTGGAAAGGTTTGAGGCGATTGTGGTTGCAACTGCTTGAGCAGTCGTATCGATCAAACTCCATGAACCGCTTTGAGGTAGCTTAAGCCCCAAGCAAGGCAAGAAAGCACTGCCCAAGTTGTAAGTATCCACTCGATCGCGCTCATTGAATTTCCAGTTAAGACATCAGCAACTTCATTCACAGCAATCCCTTTTATTGTTATACAGCATTGTTATAAAACTGTTGCAGGATCAATTTTTGCAGGAGCAGTAGTTTGAACATCATCCCGACATCTATCGCTTTCCGTCTCGCATTGCTCTTGCGTGGTTTGCTATGAATTGGTTCTTATAAATTAGTTCTGACGTGGGGCGAAATTGCTTATCAAAGAATAATTTCATCGAGCCGCACCAGTAAATCTTTTTTCTGAGTCAGTTTCGCTTGGCGTTTTTCCCAATTCCAAAATTTAGATTGGCTTATGTTTTGAATTCATTTGCTGAACGTTCGTCGTTTCGTTTTACAGCGCGATCGCCAGCACAATTCACAAGCTCTCTCTTATACCATACACTCGCTTATTCCAAACCCTTTTGTCCCAAGCTCTTTCATTCCAAACCCTTTTATCCCATCGGTGAATCGATTTGAAATCATTCCTGTATTCATTTTCTAATCAAGCTGTAAACCAGTTAATGCCTTCGCGGGCGATCGTCCCAGGTACAGTATGAGGACCATCAAATTCTCGATACACCACGTCATAGCCTGCTCGCTGCAACTGCGGCACAATTCGACGGCTGCATTGATCGATCGGCAGCACCGTGTCTCGATTACCGTGGGAAATAAAACAGCGAGGCATTCCGTTCCGCGCGGCAGGAGTCATGAATCCGGGTGAAAAGGCAAGAATGTGGGGAAATAAATCGCCGTTCGTAATGCCAACGGAAAGGGCATAGGACGCGCCATCTGAAAATCCTGCGATCGCCACCTGATCTGGGTTGATTGCATACCGATCGAAGGTTTGAGCCAGTGCACGATCGAGAAAGGCAATATCAGGACCGTAATCGTTGATAATCACATCCCAGGTTTGCTGGCGTGAGTCTACCGCTAACACAATCATTCCAAAAGGATCTGCTAATTCCCGAACGATTCTCAGTGCCCCTTCTGCGTCGCCACCTGCACCATGCAGCATGAGCAATAGCGGGGCGGGCTGATTTGCTCGATAGGTTGGCGGCACATAGATTAATCCGTCGCGCTGACGCTCTAGATTTAGGGGATGCAGTCCGGGAAAACCTGTTGCGGTGGGCTGAGTGGGGCGAGCCTGTAGCCGCCCTGCTGTCGCGAAACTTTCTGGTCTCACAGTTTTCATTGGGAATCTGTCTCGTTTTACATAGCCGATGAGATGAGAAGGGATGCTGCAAAGCAATTCCTCCTTAAGGGCGATCGCCAAAGCAGCCCCAATTCCACATTGGAGAAAACTACGCCTTGTCCAGTAAGAAGCCAAAATGATTACGGGAGTGCGATTAAGCTCTTTATTTATGCTAAGCCACTGGAGAATTGAATTCACTCATCTTAAGGATTAAAACGGTTTAGCAATTAATTTTTAGGAAATTAAAAACGATGACGCGAGTATTAGACAAGAAGATTC
>NZ_JACJOR010000290.1:0-4852 GCF_014695615.1 Leptolyngbya sp. FACHB-711 | reverse complement strand
GTGGATGAGGATGGAGCTTATCTTTACCGCCATATAATTCACCCTGACTTACCGGGTTTGGCATTTATCGGCTGGGCTTCGACATTTTCCAATTCGCTCACGACCCACTTAGAGGTTATCTGGTTAATTCATTTGCTCAAGGGCAAGATTCAACTGCCTGAGCCTGAGGTGATGTGGCAGGAGATTTCCCAGATGAAACATTGGAAACGGAGCTTTATCCCGCCTGTTGCTGGACGCGGTTCGCTGCTGCAAACGCACATGTGGCATTATCACGATGAATTGCTGGGTGATCTCTCGATTAATCCGTACCGCAAGTCTAATCCGATCACTGAATGGCTTCAGGATTATCGCCCGGCTGATTACCGTGATCTCGTGACGGAGATGGCTTCTTTGACGTGGGAAAGCCAGGTAAAGCCATGATGCTGAGAGATTAACATTGCCAGTTCATGACTACCCTCCTTTAAGCAGTAATATTGCTGCCACCGCAATATTTTTCTTTAGCGATGGGCATACTACAGAACGACTTCTTGCCCTGAGGACTAGAACATGGATGCGATCGCTAATCTGTCTGGCTATGCCATCAGCGAACTACTCTACTCAGGTTCTCGAACTCTGGTTTATCGGGGGGTTCGGGAGGGCGATCAACATCCAGTCGTCATCAAATTGCTGCGGAATCCATTTCCTAGCCTCAGTGAACTCGTACAGTTCCGCAATCAATATACGATCGCCAAAAATCTCGATCTGCCTGGCATCATCCAACCATTGGCTCTGGAGTTTCATGAAAATGCCTATGCGCTGGTGATGGAGGATTTTGGTGCGGTCTCGCTTTCAGAATATCGAAAAACAGAAGGAGAAGGACAACAGGAAGAAGGCTTGTCTAGCTTCTCGTTGCCAAATTTTCTCTCCATTGCACTGCAACTATCCGTGATCTTGGATGGACTGTCTCGTTACCGAGTGATCCACAAAGACATCAAACCCGCCAATATCCTGATTCATCCCATCAGCAAACAGGTTAAGCTGATTGACTTCAGCATCGCCTCGCTGCTACCCCGTGAAAGTCAGGAAATTCAGAATCCTAATATGCTGGAGGGCACCCTTGCTTACCTGTCTCCAGAGCAGACAGGACGGATGAACCGGGGAATTGACTACCGCAGCGATTTATACTCCCTCGGTGTCACGTTTTACGAACTGCTGACGGGGCAGTTGCCTTTTGTATCTGCTGACCTGATGGAGCTAGTGCATTGTCATTTAGCGAAGCAGCCCATTCCGCCGCATCAACTAGGTAAGGGGGCAGAGGAGATTCCAGAAGTCCTCTCCCAGATTGTGATCAAGTTGATGGCGAAGAATGCCGAAGACCGCTACCAGAGCGCATTGGGACTGAAGCATGATTTAGAAACTTGTCTCTTTCAGTGGAAAGAAACGGGCAAAATTAAGCCGTTTGAGTTAGGTGAGCGCGATGTATGCGATCGCTTCCTGATTTCTGAAAAGCTTTACGGTCGGCAAACAGAAGTAGAAACGCTCCTGGCTGCCTTTGAACGAGTCAGCACGGGCAGCACCGAAATGATCTTGGTCGCTGGCTTCTCCGGTATTGGCAAAACGGCGGTCGTGAATGAAGTTCATAAGCCGATCGTGCGTCAGCGGGGCTATTTCATCAAAGGCAAATATGACCAGTTCCAGCGCAATATTCCTTTTTCGGCCTTTGTTCAGGCGTTTCGCGATCTCATGGGGCAGCTACTCAGTGAGAGTGATGCTCAGATCGAGCAGTGGAAAACCAAGATTTTGGCTGCAATTGGCGAAAACGGCAAAGTGCTGATTGAAGTGATTCCAGAACTGGAGCATATCATCGGTGAACAGCCTGCTGTTCCAGAACTTTCTGGCAGTGCTGCGCAGAACCGCTTTAACTTAGTGTTTCAGAAGTTTGTGCAGGTCTTCACGATCGCCGATCATCCATTAGTGTTGTTTTTGGATGATTTGCAGTGGGCAGATTCGGCATCGCTCAAGCTGATGCAACTGCTGATGCAAGATACAGGTCATTTGCTAGTTATTGGTGCCTATCGAGATAACGAAGTCTCCCCCGTGCATCCGTTCATGGTGACGATCGATGCGATTCAGCAAACAGGGGCAACGGTGAATACGATGACACTAAAACCGTTGAGCCGCTTTGATGTCAATCAATTGATTGCCGATACGCTGAGTTGTGAGCTAGCAATTGCCGAACCGCTAACAGAATTAGTGGATCAAAAAACGCAAGGAAATCCCTTTTTCACGACCCAGTTTCTCAAGGCGTTACATGCCGAAAAGCTGATTACCTTTAACTTAGAGGCTCGGCATTGGCAGTGTGATATTGCTCAGGTCAGAGCGGCTGCCTTGACGAATGATGTGGTTGAGTTTATGGCACTTCAGCTACAGAAGCTGCCTCCTGAAACGCAGGAAGTCTTAAAACTAGCTGCCTGTATTGGTGCCCAGTTTGATCTCAATACATTGGCGATCGTTTTAGAAAAATCCCAGACAGAAACTGCAACCGATCTCTGGAAAGCGTTGCAAGAAGGGTTTATTCTTCCCACGACTGAAATCTACAAGTTTTTTACTGCTACCGAGCAGTTTTCATTGACTACACCCGTAACTGAATCTGTTGCCAACCCTCTTTACAGATTTCTGCACGATCGCGTGCAACAAGCTGCTTATTCCCTGATTCCTGAATCGCAAAAGCAACAGACTCATTTGAAGGTTGGGCAATTATTGCTGAATTCGCTCGATGCAGCAGGAGTGGAAGAAAAGATTTTTGATATTGTGAATCACTTCAACATTGCGGTTGATCTGATTGCAGATCGAGCAGAACAAGAGCAGCTTGCTCAGTTGAACCTGACAGCGGGACGCAAGGCAAAGGCATCAACTGCTTATGAACCTGCGCTCAAATATTTGCGCCAGGGAATCAAGCTACTCGCTCAGGATAGTTGGGCTGTGCAATACCCATTGACGCTGGATTTGTATGTGCAGACTGTTGAATTAGAGTATCTCAATACTAACTTTCCAGAAGCACAAGCACTGTCTGAGGTTGTTTTAGAACATGCTCAAACGCTACTCGATAAAACACGAGTGTATGAGCTAAAAGTGCAATTTTACAACGCCCAAAACCAGATGGTGAAGGGAGTTGAACTGGGTTTGGATGTGGTTAAACAGTTGGGCGTTTCCCTTTACCAACTGCCTGAAAATCCAGACGGATGGACGAAGTTGCCGAGCTTAGCAGATTTAGATCAGATGCCAACGATGAGCGATCCTCACAAGCTAGCAGCCTTGCGGTTGTTGATGGTAATCAATCCTGCGGCATTTGTCACCTCGTTTACGACCTATGCTCAGGTGATTCTAACGATGGTCAATCTGTGCCTTGAGCATGGCAACTCCGGGGTGGCGGCGATCGCCTATGGTCACTATGGCTTAATTCTCTGCGGCATGGGCGATATTGATGCAGGCTATCACTCTGGGCAACTTGCCTTGAAACTCCTGGAAAAATTTAGAGCGAATGAATTTAAGAGCAACGTTTACTGTCTGTTTAATGGCTTTACTCGACATTGGAAAGAACATGCCAAATACTGCTTGCTCCCCTTATTAGAAGGAATCCAGAGTGGGCTAGAAACAGGTGATATTGAATTCGCAGGTTACAACACATTTTTGTATTGCGACAAAGCGTTTAGCATTGGTCAATATCTGGAAACGATTGAACAAAAGCAGCGATTACATATCGATCTAATGGTGAAATTCAAACAAGAATTTACCATTTATCACGATAAGGTTTGGCATCAGTTAATTTTGAATTTTCAGGGATTGTCTCCAGAGCCAATTCGGTTAATTGGCGAGAGCTTCGATGAAACCGAAATGTTGGCGCATCTCAAAGCAACAAACAACGGTATGTCCCTATTTACCGCTTATGTTGCCAAAACAATGCTGGCTTACCATTTCGGAGACTATGCTCAGTCCTTACAGCATGCAATCACTGCGGTAGGCTACGCGGGCGGTGGTACAGGAACCCTGGCTTCGGCAACTCATAACCTGTATCACTCCCTTGCGCTCCTGGCGTTGTATCCTGATGCTCCATTGTTGGAGCAGGAACAATATTTAGAGAAGGTAGCAGCCCATCAACAGGTGGTGCAGAAATGGGCACAATATGCGCCGATGAATCACTTACACAAATACTATCTGGTTGAAGCCGAGCGTCATCGGGTGTTAGGCAACTATGCAGAAGCGATCGCCCATTACGATCGGGCTATCAGCCTTGCGAATGAAAACGAATACGTGAACGAAGAAGCATTGGCAAACGAACTTGCCGCGAAGTTCTATTTGGCATGGGGTAAAGAAAAAGTCGCCCAGTCCTACATCATCGATGCTTATTATGCCTATGGTCGCTGGGGTGCTAAAGCGAAAGTCGATGCTTTAGAACAGCAATACCCCAAATTACTAACCCTGATTCTGCAACAACGGCAGCAAAGCTTCACTTCGACTGAGACGATTATATTACACACCGTTAGCACCTCTACCTCTGACAGCACCAGTCTCTCAGCAGCACTTGACTTGGGAAGTATCCTCAAAGCCTCTCAAGCTCTCTCTAGTGAAATTGAGTTAGAAAAGCTCCTTTCTGCCCTACTCCAGGTTGTGATGGAAAATGCCGGAGCCGACAGAAGTGTATTGCTACTACCTAAAAACGATCAGTGGGTGATCGAGGCGATCGCTCAAATCGGACAGCCTTCCATCATCCTAAAATCCCTTCCGCTTGACACCAGTCAGGCAATTCCAACTTCTGTTATCAACAGGGTTAGGCATACCTTGCAGTCCCTGGTCATCAATCAGGCTGTTGCCC
>NZ_JACJOR010000029.1:0-4525 GCF_014695615.1 Leptolyngbya sp. FACHB-711 | reverse complement strand
AATCAGTTTTTGTTTGCCAGATAATACTGGTTCGAGAGCTTACCTGAACGGCGACACGGCAGATTTTTTGATATCGGCGTGGATGAAACTCATCGTCACAGCCGTCAGTCGATCGATTATTGAGCATTGAGCGATCGAAATTCGATCAGTACAGTTAGACGGAGGACAGGTCTTCTGCCTCTGTTGCGTTCGCTTGAGATACTGAATCGAAAACAAATGCTTAACCTGGAGGACTATCGAGCTGAGGAATATGTCAGCTAAGGGTGGTCGAATGCGGTTGTCGAGTTCTGGTGCGTTCAAGCAATGACTATCGCTTGTTTGGATTGCGCTCGTCGAGAACATCTGATAATTCTTCCAGTAAGTGACGAAGCTGAGACATTTTACGCTGCCCTAATTGTGCTGCCCACTCCGCTTCGACTTGTCGGCTGATTTGAATCGCCATTTGCTGCACTTCTTGTCCTTGATCGGTGAGGCGAATTAACTTTGCTCGTCCGTCCGTTGGATCTGGAATCATCTCGACATACCCATGATTGTGCAAGTATTCAACCAGATAATTCATGCTTTGTTTTGTCATTTGGGCGTTGTCTGCCAGTTCTGTCAGGCGAGAGCCATGGGGTGAGATGTAGCGAAATACATTGCCATGCGCCGGACGAATATCCTCAAATCCGCTCGTCACGACTTTGGAGTAAACTCGATCGAGCAAAACCTCAAAGGGGAGTCGCAGTAATGCACCGATTGTTTTAACCTGCTCTGTCACGTTTTCACGCTGCTCCATTTTCATCATCAACAGTATTGAGTTGAATTAGCGTGGCTCACCCAGTGGTTCACCCAGTGCTTACCCAGTAAGGTGAATCGATCGGGCGAATCAGTAGTCAGTTTGCCTGACTAATATGGTCAGAGAACCTGATGATATTCATCAATGCTACTGCAAGGAGAAACCGTTATGATGATTCACCACATTTCAATTCCGGCAAGTAACCCGCTACACGTTGCTCAGGTGCTAGCAGAAGTTTTTGATGGAAAAGTTGGAATTTTTCCACCGAACCCTGACAGTTACATGGTGGTGGCAGGTGATGAATACGGCACGCTCATTGAAATTTATCCGTCCGATAGCGTCATTGTTCCAGGGCAGGGCGATGGCCAAGCCTGGTTTCAAAAAGATGCTCATGCGGCAAGCTACAGTGCTGTTCATGCGGCAATTTCTGTGCCGACTAACCTGGAGCAGATTGAACGTATCGCTGCACGAGAGGGATGGCGGGTGTTGCCCTGTAGCCGAGATGGCTTATTTGATGTGATTGAGTTTTGGGTTGAAAACCAATTGATGTTGGAGTTGCTAACCCCCGCGCTCGCTCACAAATATCTCAATGCAATGCATCCCAACAACTTAGAACAACTCATGCTGGATATCGCTCAGGTTGAAGCAAGGGCTTAGCGAAGTATGAAGACACAGCTTGAGACCCTGCATCGTCCCCCAAATCCCCTAATGCTGGGGGACTTTGAGGATCAGTTCCCCCCAATTTTGGCTGGCTAGGGGAGCGAATCATACTCCAATTCAGCAACGCCGAAAATAGCTCTAATTGTCACTGAAATTGAACATGAATTTAAAGCTATAAGGAGGAACCACGATGCAAACACAAGCACAAAGTGATTTTTAACTGCACACTTAAACAAATTACTGAACCCATTTTCGACTTTAACAGCAATCGATTCAAAAACTGGCTTGCTCAGGGTAGACACTTCATTGTCCAATACTTAACGACTCAAGATGAACCCAAAATTGGCAATCCAATGGTTGGTTTGGGTATTCCTGGTCGAATGTTTACCTTCCCAAAACAGGGCAAACGGTTCGGTTGACCTTTGAAGCAGAAGTTTGAATTTGGTTAGAAGAGAACCTGCAATTTTGAGGAGGACAATAGCGATGACCGTAGAACGTAAGATTGCCAACACGTTTCACATGGATGAGGAAACCTGGGCACGTCATGCCAATCCCTGGAGCGTTTGGACTCGTTTCACTGTCCTGCCGATTCTGATTTTGGTAATCTGGAGCCGTGTCTGGCTGGGTTGGTGGTCATTAGTTCCCATCGCGATCGCCCTGTTCTGGATGTGGATCAATCCCCGCATCTTTGCGAAACCTCAATCCACTAATCATTGGGCTTCTAAAGGCGTATTGGGTGAACGGGTCTGGTTGAATCGAGATACCGTTCCTGTTCCAGAACACCATCAACGGGTTCCCAATGTACTGAGCTTGGTTTCAGTGATTGGTATGGCGGTTGTGATCTGGGGATTAGTCACACTTGATGGTTGTCTCACGCTTCTGGGATGTGCCCTCGTTTATCTGAGCAAACTGTGGTTTCTTGACCGTATGGTGTGGCTCTATGAGGATATGAGACAGGCTCATCCCCAGTATCAAAGCTGGCTTTACTAGACATTAATGCTTTCTTCCACGTGCGGGTCTGGCGACGCATCTCCTATACCGGCAGAAGACTCAAGGCTGGAGGAAACCGTGGGGTGGATGGAAAGACATAGAAGCTAACTAAATTCAAAGTACGGTATCGATTCCCGATAGGGAGGAGGATCTCATGACCTCAAACGAACTGCACGTCGTCATTGGAGCGAGTGGTGGAACGGGGAGTGCGATCGTGCGAGAACTGGTTGCACGAGGAAAACAGGTTCGTGGCGTGAACCGCAGTGGTCATGCCAATTTTCCCTTCGATATCGAAATCCTCAAAGCCGATGCAACAGATCCCACTCACATACGCGAAGTCTGCCAAGGGGCAACGGTGGTCTATAACTGCGTCAATCCGCCGTTTACTCAATGGACTGAGCTATTTCCAGCCGTGATGGAAGCGACGATCGCAGGTGCCGCTGCTGCCAATGCCAAGTATGTGTTTGCAGATGATACCTGGATGTACGGCAAAGTAAACGGACCAATGACTGAGGACTTACCTTGCAGACCCGTCAGCAACAAAGGGGTATTACGTGCCTGGTTAGCAGAAATGCTGCTTGCAGCTCACAGCAAAGGTCAAGTGCAGGCAGTGATTGGTCGTGGTGGCGAGTTATACGGCCCACTGGTTGAGTCAGTGCTGGGGCAAAATTTGTTCGGAGCCGCTCTGTCAAGCAAGCGAGCCACGTGGTTTGGCAATCTAGATCTGCCATTAACACCGCTCTTTATTGATGATTTTGCTAGAGGGTTGATAACCCTGGCTGAGCAGGATGAGGCGATCGGGAAGGTCTGGCATATTCCTACCCCTGAGCCGATTACAGGGCGAGAGTTTGTCCGCCTGATTTTTGAGGAAGTGGGAAGAGTTCCGAGAGTCATCGCTTATGGCTCTAGAGTCGTGAAAGCACTGGGGCTGTTTTGGTCTTTAGCGCGGGAAGGGGCAGAAATGATCTATCAATTTGAACAACCCTTTGTTATTGACAGCAGCAAGTACCAATCTGCCTTCGGGAAAGCCACAGTGACTTCTTACCAGGAAGGAATTCGCCAGACACTCGATTGGTATCGCACTCAAACTCAATCTCGATCCAATGAACCGCGTCAATCACACCCAAACAAGACAAATTGGGTTAATACAGCCACGCTTAAACCCTGACTTTCCCATCAGGAAGTTTCAAAATGAACGCATCAAAAATTTTAGTTACAGGGGGGACAGGCTCCCTCGGTTCTCTAGTAGTCGATCGCCTGCAAACTGCTGATTGTAACGTCCAGGTGCTCAGCCACAGTAAACGTCCTGGCACTGTTCAAGGAGACTTACTGACGGGTGAGGGATTGGAGCAAGCCGTTGAAGGGATTGATGTCATTGTCCATTGTGCTTCAAGCCCCACCAATCCCCGTCAAGTCGATGTTGAAGGGACAAGGCGGTTGCTTCAAGCAGCAGAACGCGCAGGGATATCTCACATCGTTTATGTCTCGATCGTCGGAGTCGATCGCAACCCCTTCTACCCCTACTACGGAATGAAATTTGAAACTGAACAAATAATCGAACAGGCTGCAATTCCCTGGACAATCCTCAGAGCGACGCAATTTCATGAATTTGCATTGACGCTGATTCAATTCCTCGATCGTCTCCCGATCATGCTCATGCCTAAAGGCTTCCTGCTTCAGCCCATTCAAGCAAGTGAAGTTGCCGATCGCTTGGTGGAACTAGCTCTTTCAGCTCCTGCCGGACGAGTGACCGACATCGGTGGACCCGAAGTTTGGACAGCAGGCGATCTTGCTAGAGCGTATTTCAAAGCAACTGGACGGAAACGGAACGTTGTAGAAGTTCCCATTCCTGGCAAGATTGCGCAAGCATTTCGTTCAGGAGCACAGCTCTGCCCTACCCAGAAGTACGGCAAAGTTGGCTGGAATGAGTTTTTGCGCCAACTATCCAAAAAAGAATAACCAGGAGAGACAAAGCATTTCACTGAATTAGAGGAAATATCATGAACGAGATTGTATTTAAGTCCGCTGTTGAACTGGCTCAAATGATCCGCGATCGCCAAATTTCTGCGGTCGAACTTCTGGACGCTCATGTGGAACAAA
>NZ_JACJOR010000289.1:0-9446 GCF_014695615.1 Leptolyngbya sp. FACHB-711 | reverse complement strand
CTCCGAGGACACCCGAATTGGCTTAGGGAGATTCCTACGGCGGCTGATTGTTACCGATATGCACTACACCAAAAAGCAGTACACCTGGCTCTTACTGCACCCCAAACTCAAGCCCAATTAGAGGAAAACTTGAGTGTTTTGCACGCTTCTGAACTTACCCCGGAGGCAGTGGTACGGTGGCAAGAGTATGGGGCGTTGGTTTATGGGGATGGGCAAGACGCATTTGAGACTAGATGGCTTTGAGTGCCATTCAATATTGGGCGTGTTCTTGCAGTATTTTTTTAATGATGTCTCGGTAGTTTAATCGGGTATCCATTGCGCGATCGCCTCACTTTCATCATCAAAGACAATTAACTTGACCACCTGATTCTTGAGCAATACCTGTCCTAATTCTATAGTGAATACGCTGTTAAAGGTTGCTTGAGAGACCGCTAGATAAAGGCTGCGCTCGATGCCCATCTCGCTAAGAATTTGACGATATAGGACGTACTGCCCCAGTGCTTGCTCTAAATCTTTAACATCAGACTGTCCTACAAAGCTTTTCACTTCAACAACGATTCTTTGCAATCCCTTTTCGGCACTAATTAAGCGCTCTGCGCCCAGATCAGCCGATAAGCGCTTTTTACCAATTTGAAGCGGGAATGGATCATGTGTAATTGTCCATTCATCTTTTTGTAAGGCACGCTTCACAGTGTCATGGTAAATGTCTTTTGCTGGCACAGAAACCCTGAAGTAATGGAACTGTTGTTGCCAATATATAGCAGTTACTGTTGCTTTTGCTACCAACAGATGAGCTTCAAGTACGTTCTTATCCGAGACCAAGTGGCATAACGTTCCCGCTCACGGGACGCAGACAGCCTCTGCATCCCATCAATGACCAAATTCGTTCCGATGCAGCGGGATTGCTGAGCTGATGGCTGACTTAATATTGCATAAATCAAAGTTAAGTTAGATCAGTCTATAAGAATAATAATTGTTAAGATTCCGGCGTGAATGTCTGATCTTTAATTTTTATGCTAAAAACAGCTTAGTCTCAGTAATTACTTAACTTCTATGCGTCCCAAAAACAGCGCATATTATGAAATTAAATTTTGGCTCAGTAATATTACTCCAAGAAGTATTTTGTTTTCATGCTTCATTATCTTTAGCTCAGTAGTCGTTGGTTTAGGTGATGCACAATCTTTTTTCACAGGAGATAGCAGTCCTATCCCAGAGTCATGGACTACTTTAAAGAACAAGCGAAATGCTCGAATAATTGCCACTTGCTTTATAGTTTTACCTGGGATAGCTGTTTTGATAAGTGACGGATTAGAAAAGAAGAAGCAATTCGAAGAACTTTCAAGAATCACAAAAGATTTTACTTTTCCACACTTAGAAACAAAATTAAATGAGTTTTGTGAGGATCTCAAAAAATCCTTTGGGTTGAGTAATGAAGTTAGAATTTATATTGCAATACCTATCAGAAAAGGATTCATTAACTGGAAGATTCAAATAGTTTGTCGAAGCAGGAATGTTATTGACAGGGAATTGTATGCTTCGTTTGAATTTGGTGAAGGAGCGTATGGCTATGCATTTAATACAATAGACAAGAATAATCAACACAGGACTCTGACTATTCAACTAATGCCACCCTCAGAAATTCCTTCCAACTATAAACACTTAAGTGATAACAACAAAAGTTTTGTAAAATCAGATTTAATAGGATTCCTCATCACGCCGTCTTTTGAAAAAGATTTCTTGAACGGTGTGCTTATTATTGATACAAGTGATCCCTCTGATATGTCTAAACTAATTCAACCAAGATTACAAAGTCACGTTCTCGACTGGCTAGGCGTTGATACTCAGGTGATAACTCTCCTTTGGAGGATGACTACATATGGAAACTGGTGATGACAATGTAACCTCAAGAGAGCTATCTTCCCAACAAGATATGAATACTAGCTCTGAAAATCAGTACGTCTATAACCAAGTTCAGATAGGCTCTGGCTCTCACCAAAGCTATGTCGTCAATATTACTACTTCTGATCAACAACTTATTCAACAGCTAATACAACAATCTGGTGACTCTATCCGTCCTCGTATCGAGCAAGCTCTTTTAGCTGTTGTCAAAGAGGAAATAGTTGCTCGACTAAAGTCTTCACTGCACAGGGAAGTGCTAATTAATCTGGATAAACAAAACCAATCTCGCTATGTAAATCCTCGGAGATATGAAATTCAAACTGGAAGTGTATCTACTATACAAGTTTCACCTGAGGCAAGGACTATAGATGTTTTTGAACGAGCAGATATTGCAGGTAGATTGCTGATTTTGGGTGAGCCTGGTTCTGGTAAAACGACAACATTATTAGATTTAGCTCAAGATCTACTTCACAAAGCCGAAGTAGATCCAAATCATGCTATTCCTGTACTGTTTAGTTTGTCTACATGGGATACTTCGCACAGAGTAATACAAGATTGGCTAATTGCAGAACTGAAATCTAAATATGGTGTTCGAGCAGATACTGCTAAAAAATGGATTGAAAACCAAAAACTTTTACCACTTCTAGATGGATTAGACGAAGCAAGAATAGAGCATCAAGCAGCTTGTATACAGTCAATTAATCAATGGCTACAAAGCAAACCATCTCTATCTATGGCTGTCTGTAGCCGCCGAAAAGAATATGAGCTTCAGGCACATAAACTACAATTAGAGGGGGCAATTTATCTACAAGATTTAACAAATCAGCAGATTCAGGATTATCTTACACTGTTGGAGAAATCAGCTCTTTGGCAAATACTACAAGCTATTCCAATACTGTTGGAGCTGGTGCGAAAACCTTTGTTGTTAAACATCACAATCTTGGTGTACCAAGAGATTGAGATCGAAAATAGAAAGAATTTAACCTCTACTTCAGATTTTCTAGAGTATCTCTTAGACTCTTATGTGCATAGAATGCTTAGTCGTCCCCTAGATACTTATCTCTATACTCAAAAGCAAACACCATCGGCAAGACAAGCTCGACAATGGCTGGTTTGGCTTGCTCAACAGATGGCATATAGAGGATTAGATGAATTTTCAATTGAGAGAATAGATCCTTCTTGGCTCAGAACCCCATCTCAAAAATTTAGTTATAGGTTGATACTAGGAATAATTCTTGGAATGATCGGCGGCTTAATTTTTGGTTTGATTTTTGGATCTCTAACTGAAATAGTCCTTGGTTTTTTTGGATGCTCAGTTGTCGGTTTTACTTTAGGAATAACTAATAGAATAAGCTATTCCCAAGATACAGAAACTCAAAGATTACCAAACGGTACAATCTATGAACTTGGGAGGACTGCCATCATAACAGGAACATTTTCTGGACTGCTAACTAGCTTGTTGTTGATTTTGCAAAGTCTCGTTACAGGTTTCAGAATTGGAACGGGTATTGGCTTAATCAGTGCATTATTTTTTGGTGGTTTGGTGTGTTTACAGCATTTTGTATTACGGCTTATTCTTTGGAAAAGCGGAAATTCACCTTGGAATTATGCTCGTTTTCTCAACTACTGTACTGAAAGGTTCATACTTCAGCGTGTAGGAGGTTCTTACCATTTCATTCATCGATTAATGCTAGATTATTTTGCAGCAATGCCGTATTAGGAAAAGTACCTTATCCCAAAAACTGTAAATTCCGATTCCTTCAAGTTTAAGCTCTCTCAAAGGCTCTGAACCCTAAATACCTTTCAAACAATTCGCGATGTCTCTACCAAGATATGAAGCAGCCCAACTCTTGATTAGACTGAACTCATTCGGGCTATCTGCCCTCCATAGGTGGTTAGACTGAATTTATTCCGTCTAATTGCCTAAACTCGATATTAGCCCGGCAATTGTTCTGCACAATATCCCAAACAAGAACATTAGCCAGAATTCCTCAGCGTTTCTTTACTTTGTGTGTCCTTCCATCCGGTCTAATCCGCTAGGACAGGAATTAGCAAGAACGATCGGGTTAAAGGAAAATTCAATGTGAAGCAGTTTTTCAAGGAAAGTTGCCTAAGAAATCTTGGAGTACGCTTGTCTACAAAGAAGGTTTCCTCTATCCTGATCAACACTGGTTATTGAGTACCAGTAGACAAAGCTTAAGGTGAGGACGCTGATTAGAAGTGTTGGCGCACGACTAACCAGCTAACCTAACTTCCTGAAGGAGCAGGAGGCTAGGCTGTGATGATCTTACGATCGATCGCCTTGCTAATGCGAAATGAGTGGTTGGGAAAACCACGCCTTAGGCTTTTCTTCTCTACAAATCAACGCTTAGCGAGGCAAAAATATCATGTCTACAGAGTTCAGTGAACTGCTGCCATTTTCCGATGGCGAGAAAGGGCAAATTTGGATCATTGGTTCACGAGAATGGGTGAATCACCGGATTAACGAGTTCTATGTAAAACGGATTGCAACCGATCGCGTTCAATTCACGCCCATTATTCCGGCTCCGTTTGCGCCAGGGAAATTTATGAGCGTGCTTGAGCAATAAGCGAGGCAAAAAAATCAGGGGTGGAATTGTCCCACTCCTGATCGAAGGCTCAAACAAATTTGTCGATCGCCTGAAGTTTTACTGCTCTACTTTGACTCAGGCAGCATACATTTGTCGCTGTCACAGCCTGCCGGACCCGCTTCGCTCAGTTCTCCCGAATCGTAGCGGCTGAGGGCATAGTGGAAGTCATCAGTTTGACGACGTTCGACCACTTCACGGCTGAGGCGATCGTACTCTTCTTTTGTAATCGGCTCAAAGGGCAGACGCGGGAAGGTCTGGTGATCATCGAACCGGGCCAGCAGCGCGGCAGAGATATAGCCTTCGTTGTTCTGGATTGCGTCGTAGATTCGCTGTGCCAGTAGCTCCACTTCGGCTTCGCGGAGTTCGATCGTTGCAGACGTGTTGTGCGTCGTGTAGTGCCGCTGCACCTGCATATAAAAATCCATCTGCGCCAATGCATTGAACTTAGAGATCTCGACGCGATCGGCTCCTGGAATATTTGCCCAGGGCACTTCGACCGGAATCTCAACCAGCCACTCGGTACAGCGCGGATCAAAAGCATCGTCTAGCAGCCGTCCCTGTTCGTCTTTATCGGACTGAGAGGGAACAATCTTGTAGCCGTACTCCAGACAAGCGAGCGCGACCGGATCGTTTTTGCGGAACGTGATGCGGCGAATAAACCGCTGCGCTTTGGGCGGATGCCAGCCCGGACTTGCACTTGTCAGGAGCGACTTGGTTCCCGCAGGCTGAACCGTCGTACAGCGATTGGGACGCTGCAATTTGTGACGATCGCAGTAATCCCACACCACGCGCTGCACCGTTTCCTTCCATCGCATCAGATATTCTTTTTCGCGCTGCTTGAACTGCAAACCCGTCATTGTATCAGGACGACCCTGCTCCCACCAGTGCAGCCACTCCACGCCAAATGCCTGCACAAAGAAGTCAAACAGCCCGGTGAACGAAACGCCCACAATCGGATCGATCGATCGAGAATAGCGATAGCGCGGCTCCTGGAACTGGTGATTCAGCAGGGCAGCAACCGAAAGGGCAGCAGCAGTAAAGGCAGCTTCCTGGTCTTCCAGATTGTTGGGATTGAGCTGATTGAGATGGACTTCCGCTAAGTTGCAGTGGAAATTTTCGCCCAGGATCTCACCACAGGGGTTCAGCCCATAGCGTCCTAGTCGATGCTGTATCTCCTCGTCAGCAATTCCTGGAACCTGCTGCTGAATCCAGGCGGCGCCATTACCCTGCACATAAGCCTGGAGGAATTCAGATTTTAATTCAGCCGTTTTTAGCAAATCGGCATTGCTGCGGGCGATCGCCTCTGGCGCAAACTGAATCGCTCCTTCCCCCGAATAAAACTGTTTACGAACAGCATCAGTGCATTCTTCCAGGGTTGGCTTGCGATGGAAGACACGAGTGTGGTTTGCCATTCGCAGCACGTCACGTTCCGGGTCGATGCGCCAGTTCCCCTCCGCATCCTGCATCCAGAGGTTGTCTTTTGCAGTTGCGCCGAGCTGATCATCGGCATCAAACTGTCTCATCCCTGCGCTGCGCCGAATGTTTCCGGCAACCACACAGGCAGCCGCTTCATCGATCAGCAGGCAGCACTCCACCGAAGTCAGCTTTCGTCCGCTCCCTCCATTCTGCGAAGCACTCGCCTTGTTCAAAATTGTCGCGCAGCGATCGTAAAGCGCAGGCAGACGAATTGGGTTTGCCATGCCGCCAAAGCCCTTGAGCCGCTCACCTGCGGGACGCACCTGGCTGAGATCGATCGTGACTTCTACAGTGTCAGTAAAGCGTTCATCTGTAGAGAGTTCCAGCAAAGTCTGGTAGGAATCGACCCATCCTTTACGGCTATCGCCCACGCGAATTAGCACCTGATTCCCGTTGATTTCAACCGTCGTTTCATCTTGTCGGGTTTCAGCGGAAGCCATCCCAACGTCGCCCTGCATTTTTACCGTGAGGCGATTGCGGATAGCAGGCAACAGAGAAATGTATTTGGGTTCCAGCATTGCGCCTGTACCGCAGCCCATCATGGCGAGATCCATCATCAAGCCAAAGGCACGCCAATCCGTGACGTTTGTGCTGGTGCAGTTGTATGCGCCGGAGAAGTTTTCGGGCTTTTGAATCCAGCTCGTGCCGCCCACCCACAGCCAGCGACCGGAAGGTAAGCTTTTTAGCTCTTGCTGCATTCGCCGCAGCAGGTCGGCTTCTTCGGGAGTCAGGGTGCCCAGTTCAACAATGCCGCGCAGCGTTCGATCGCAAACCTCATCCCAGGATTCGCGCAGATTTGCCGTTTTCTCACCGCGACGGCTATAGGTGCGGAAAAACACTGGGTTGGCAGCAGGAGCCGCTTCAGGGAATGGTTGAACGGTGCGGTTGCGTTCGAGGTCTTGAACCATGGTGCGTCCTCGTTGGGATGACAGCAAGCGTAAATGACAGGTGGTTAAAAAACGAAATCAGGCGGCAAGAAAACCCTATGGGTAGGGATGTCTGGCGTTAAGCAAAACTATCCTACTCTAGATCTAGAGATTTGACACCGATCGATCAAGAACCGATTGGAGAAAGCTTAAACGCTAATTCTGGGTAAAAATCGCAGTCCTTCTCCGCTTTATTGTGACAACTCTCCCAGGGGGGATGATCTGCCGCAAGGGACAGACTATGGGTTCGGAGAAAGTTTGAAAAGCCGTCGGTGATTGAAACTGCAAATTAAAACTGCAAAACACCTACGCCACATTTGCCCGTGCGCCACACTGAGCAGCATAAGCGATCGCCAATCCATCCGCACTATCATCGGGGGAAGGCGGCTTGGGCAATCCAAAAATGTGCATCACAGCCTGCTTGATATCGTTTTTGCTGGCTCCATACTGAGCAACAGCAGCTTTCACCTGGGACTGGTGCAGAAATGTGATCTCGCTCAATCCCCAGTCGCCTAACGCGAGTTCGATGACGCCCAACGCCCGCAGCACCTTTCCCGCATTAGTGTTATCGCGCCCAAAAAAGGGCATCTCGACCGCCGCAATATCGGGCTTCACCATGTCGCACAAAGCTTTAATGTCTGTGTGAATCTGGCTGAGGCGATCGTACATGGGCGATTTTGCCGGGGTTTTAATGACGCCGTATTCTAGTGCCTCACTGCCCCGAATCACACCAAAACCAATGGTTGCGATCGCAGGGTCAATGCCGAGAATCACGCAGTTGTTGAGATCGAGTGAGATAGTCATACGAGCAATTGTACTGCTCATCACGATGGTAATGAGTGATTTACTCGTTTGAGCCGCTTTTTTCGTCACTTTTTTCACCACCGACTCGAAGCAAATCCGGCGATTTGGAAAGGCAGTAAAGGTCTTTCGATAGCGTGTAATCGGAGATCGACTGACCTCAAAGCCAGTAATTTTGTCAACGCTCATTGCGCGATCGAATGGAGTTAATTGATCACCTCTCTATAATGCAGCCCCCTAAATAAATAAGTAGAGTCGAGATCAGGCATTTTTTCGCCTTTCAATGGTAAATTAGACGGGATTGAAAAGCATTTAGATCGTGAGAATTATCATTCGGAGAGAGGTCTCGGAGCAAGGTTTAAAGAGTTTTAGTTCAATCAAAAAT
Source organism: Leptolyngbya sp. FACHB-711 (assembly GCF_014695615.1). Classification (NCBI taxonomy): domain Bacteria; kingdom Bacillati; phylum Cyanobacteriota; class Cyanophyceae; order Leptolyngbyales; family Leptolyngbyaceae; genus Leptolyngbya; species Leptolyngbya sp. FACHB-711. Next base: position 1,350 of record NZ_JACJOR010000289.1, on the reverse strand, counting down.
TCGGCAGAACTGGATGAGCTAAGCCTCCAATTGCTGCCGAAATTTGCAATCTTTTGTTTTTAATCGAGGATTGTCCTAAAATCCTCCAAACCCAAAAGGGGTTAGAGAATTATTCGTCAAGATAAATCTTTTCACCGTGTTCTTCGATATACATCGGCGGCTCGATCGCAAAGTTATCAATTCTGCCGGACTCGTCGATCACATAACCGTCGGTCGTGTGAAGGTCGTCTTCGCCACCTTCCTGCTTTGCAAACTCTTCGAGCTGGTGAATATTTTGCTCAACATCGACGTTGGAGGGAATCCGCGCTTCAGGGTCATTCACCGCGATCGACTGAGCGGTTTGAACGCCCCACTGGTCGCCAGGTGCACCCCGACCGGGTTCTGCTTCTGCCGGATCACCCATGTTCGGATTTTGATTCGTTGTTTCTTCCATGATTTTTCTCCTTAAATTCAGCGCAGTATTGCTCTTTTTCTGGCAACCCGCTTTTACAACACTTCTTAGATAAGGGTGCTAATTTCGCTCGGCAATGTCCTTTTATCAGTCCTCAAAAGAGTACAGCGATCGTGAAATCGAGCGATTCTCCCGTTTGAGATAAATCCAATCGATCGTCTTCTCTCTCCCAGGTGGAATTTCATCCTGGCGTTTTACCCTGAATGAGGGTGTAACCGATTACGGCTCAAGAATTGTCGGGATTAGCACTGAATCGATCGCGTGAATCACTCCGTTATCGGTCAGAATATCCATTTGTATTACCTGAGCATCATTCACCTTAATGCAGTCTGCATTCTGCTCCACAATCACGATCGATCCTTCTGCCGTGGGTGCTTCGTGAATTTCTGCCAGATCATCCGATCGCACATCGCCAAACAAAACGTGATACAGCAAAACCTGCTTCAGCTTGTAGGTATCCTGCATCAAATCGTTCACAGTTTCTTCGGACAGCTTTGCAAAGGCTTCGTCAGTGGGAGCCAGAATCGTATAAGGTCCTTCTCCCTGGAACATTTGCTCAATATCAGCCGTTTTAAACGCATTCATGAGTTGGCTAAAAGAGCCAGCCTGCGCTGCGGTTTCAAGGATCGCGGTCATGGATTATTCTCCTGCTCAAAAGAGGGTCTCTTCCTAAGAGATAGATGGAATTAGGAAGCTCTACATCCTTCAAAGGGCAGTGTTGTGGGAGGAGAAAATATAGCCGGACCTAAACTACCCCCTACGACCCAAACGGCTTCGGCTCGATCGCCATCTTTTGCTCGATCGCCTTAAAAAACCGTTCTGCTAACACAGCATTTGCCTCATCGGTAACGCTGGTGGGACTGAGGAAAACCTGCCCGGGGGTGTTAGCGTAAAGTTGA
>NZ_JACJOR010000288.1:0-3556 GCF_014695615.1 Leptolyngbya sp. FACHB-711 | reverse complement strand
GCGTAGATGCGCTGCCAGTTGGTTTGGTTAAACATTTCGGCGGCAATAATCGCAATAATCAGCGTTGCGCCGAATTTAATGCCGGGCAGATTTCCCAGCGACAGCAGTTCGGGCGTGTTGATTTGAATTGGCTGAAGTGCAGCCCCCAATCCATTCAGGGAGACGATCGCTACTGCTGCACATACCACAAGCAGCGGCACAATCACGACCAACTGAACCGCATCGGTAAACACGGTTGCCCCCATTCCGCCATAGGTTGTGTATAGAAACGTCGCTGTGATTACCACGAGCGCAGTCCAGATCAGGGGCACATCTGCAATAATCTGCACCGCTTTGGCAATTCCGGTCAGCTCAGCCGAGAGAAAAATGAACATATAAAATAGAATGATCGCCAGTGTCAGCCCGTACATGGCATTGCCGAACCGATACAGCACATATTCATTCAGCGAGTGTCCGTGGGGCATCAGCTTGCGAATTCGAGGACCAATCAGCGAAATGATTGCTGCCGGAGCCGCTTGCCCGATGCCATAGCCTATGATTCCGGCGATGCCACTCGTTGCGCCGACTTCTGGCAGGCTAAACAAAATCCACACGCCCATCGCAGATGCCAGAATCGTGGCAAACGCCAACCAGCTTCCAAATCGATTGCGGCTAATCAAATATTCTTCTAAGTTAATCGTTTGCTGACTGGCATGGATCAATCCGAGCAGCGCAAAGCCACCCGCCGTCACCAGCAGCACCATTAATCCGATCGCTTCAACTGTCATGGAAAAATTCCCCTAACTTGAGCCATTCAAGCTGAGGGTTGAAATGAGAAATGACCTCGTTTTGACGATCGCTCTATGACCGTGCAGAAAATCCACACAGCCCGTCATCAGGTTGGATCGATCGCCCGTCGGTTTTGGTGCAAGTGACCGCAATCAACGCTTTCCTACGCTGGCATTACCCAGTCTCAGGTTCCGAGGGTATAGTCTCAGCCTGACGCAGAATCAGGCACCCCTAGCTTAAGGAAAATCATACCATTCCTGGTTCCGATTAGGGTCCAGTAGGTGCAGGCTTCGTACCGCTCTGAAGTGCATCTTTTGCCGTCACGCTATCCGTAGACGTGCCAAATTGCCACAATACAGCAGCGGCTTCGGCTCGGCTCACTGCCTTTTGCGGTTGAAACAGGGTGGTATAGCCAAATGCGCGCCGGATATTGGACTGATCGCCATTTTGAAAATCTGCCAGCACTGCCTTGAGAGCCGGGGGCGCGATGCGGGCGGTATCTTGAAAGCCCCAAGTTTGCTGCACTGCGTCGATCGAGGCATTAGGAAGCGGCTGGCGGGTGTCGATCGGCACTTTCCAGAAAATCAAATCTTCGCGCGTCAGGGGGGCATCCGGGCGGAAGGTGACGGTTGTGCTGCTGCCTGACAGGGGACTGGGAATTAACCCTGCATTTGCCAGAGCTTGAATTGCACCGAAGTCCGGGTCGGTCGATTTGACATCCTGAAAGGCAGCCTGCTCGGTGAGTGAAGCTGCCCGGATCTGACGCGAGGCTTGATTGACATAAAGCAAATTATTCGTTGTCAGTAGCCATCGCGCATATTCGCGGCGGGTAATTGCCTGATTGGGCTTAAATTCGTTTGCGCCCGCTGGGGCAGCATTGGTTCCCCGAAGCGGCAGCGCGTTCAGCTGCTCTAGATCCACAATGTACGATCGCAGCCCATCAGGAGCCTGATCCAGATCGGTAAACGCAGTCGCGGCGGCTGAAGTCGAGGGGTTTGGCGATCGGGCAGCCGAGTTTCCGGGCAGCACAGGACCAATAAAGTCAGGATCGCCGGGTTGAGAGACAGCACCCGGAGAATTCGTTGCGGTGGGGCTGGATGGGGAATTGGCTTGAGCCGTATCGCTAAACTGATAGGCGATCGAGAAAAGTGTGCGGGATGGATCAATTGCAGGCTGAATCGTAACAATTGCCTGGATCCCGTCTTTAGTTGCAACAAGAGGCTGTCCGGGGGTTGCAGGTTGAGTGAGCTGCCATCTATTTTGGCTCAGTTCGGTCTGGTAAAACTGCTGCACTTGATCGGTTGAGCTGGGAGCTGCCCATTGAGTCTGTGTGGAGCTATTCAATCCGCTTCCAGGAGTTGCCTGCACAAGCTGAGCCTGTGGATAGCGGGGAATTTCGGCAGGAAAATCAGCCGGAAACTGGGTTTGAGTCCCCTCTGTTTCTGGGGAAGCCGTTGGGCTAGATTGCAGTCGGGGATCAGCCGCGATCGATCGCTCTAAAGACTGCGCCCAGGGGCTATTCGAGCAAGCACCCAGAGCAAGCAGCGAGGACATCAAGCTGGTTAGAACGATCGCACGTTTAGCAGACACGATAATTCTCTGACTACACCACTACAATCCTACGCTAGCAGATCAAAACTGGAGGTGTGCAGTTGGCTGACGAAATATCCTCCATTTGACAGAAGCTTTATTGATAGTCCATCAAGCTTTAGTGCGATCAGGCATTCATCGTCCTGGCATATTAGCTAGCACAGGAAACAGAACGGTAATCGTCTGGCACGGGTAATTGGTCTAAATGCTTCCAGCAAACGGTGCAGGCAGGGAGTTCGTGCTGAACGGCGTAGGGTTCGTGAACAGTATCGAGCCAGTCGAAAAAGGCGCGAAAGTTTTGGGTCACAATCGCGGTATCGGTGTGAATATCGCCAAGCTGAAAATGAGCGGATTGGTTTTCGATCGCAAATGGGCAGGCATGAAATTTGCCTTCGCTAGTCAGCACCGGATAGCAGTGGGGACAGCGGGAGTTCACCTTGGGGCGACTGGCCTCCCCGGTAAACGGATCAACGCCGCGCCCGGAATCCACGATGTCGGGATGACCGATCGCGATCGTGCCTGGATGCGCTTTCTCGTATGTCTCTAGCAGGTCTAGCGATTTGCGCGGCATTTGCAGTGCGCCGTCTCCGGTGGCGATCGAGTAGTTGAGCGAGGCAGTCGTGCAGTTGAGCGGATCAGACTGGAGGATTTGCAGCAGCCGTTCTGCCTGAATTCCGTTGGAATAAATCACGATCGATCCCTGAAATTCTCTTTGCCGTAAATAGCCGATCGCCCAAATCACATTTTCGGGATGCAGCGTCGGTTCCCCGCCAAAAAACTTCAGCGTTCCCTCAGGAGTGAGCACGATCGTTCGTAAAGCCGCCTCTAAATGATCGATCGTGTAATCGTGATACCATCCCTTCGGTGTTCCGAATACCGTACAAAAATCACAGTCGCGGTTGCACTGATTTCCGGGGTAAAGATGAAGTTCTAACAGGCGATGTGAAACAGTTCTTCCTTCAGAGTAAACGGCTTCGATAACACCTTTGGCGCGGGGTTGACGCTCCTTGAAGACCATAGAGCAGAATATTCCTTAGTGGCTTAGCAGATGAAACATAGACGGTGAGAGCTTTTTTAACTCATCGTCCTACGCGAATCATAACGTGCATGTTCAGGAGAATGCTAATACCGATTCAATTTTTATATGCTAGAGATGGGAGGAGGAGAATTGAGGGGTAACGAGTATGGTTGGCGTTTG
>NZ_JACJOR010000287.1:0-29984 GCF_014695615.1 Leptolyngbya sp. FACHB-711 | reverse complement strand
CTGAGTTAATAAGCTATGTATCCGTTGAAATAGAGTTCGATTGTGGAAGATTTGAGAATGGTGTTGTGGAAGGAACTGAGGGCTTGATAGAGACAATTATCATGGCTATCAATGGTTGTGTAACTCAATATTTAAGCGGTTCTTGGAATTCAGAATCTATTGCTGCAATTGAGATAGCTGTTCCACCAGTATTACTTACTGACAGTTGGGGAGAAGTTCTCATAACCCTTGCCACGGAGGAGTATAAGTTTTTTGGCAGAGGATACCAACATGATTTTCCTAGAGCAGTAGCAGATGCTTATCTAAACGCATTAGCTGCCATCATGAACAGTCGTATTTTTCAACCCTAACTCTTGAACCCGTCACGAAGTGTGTAAAACAAAGGGTCGGATACTGTTGGCGAACCTCGATTGAGATCACATCAGCTATCCTGAAAACAAATCTCTATATTGCTGAGGGTGACTTGCCATGTCTCTCGCGTTTGAGCCAATCCCTCCCGTTCCTCCTGAAACAGTGCGTGTCGCTAAAGCTGCATTCCCAAAAGGTAACTTGTACATAACGCTGAGAGACGAGTTAGGTCCTATTTTCGGGGATGCAGATTTTGCCCACTTGTTTTCCAAAACTGGACAACCCGCGATTCCGCCCTGGCAACTGGCACTGATTACGGTGATGCAATTTCGAGAAAACCTCTCTGATCGGCAAGCCGCTGATGCCGTCCGTTCTCGAATTGACTGGAAATATTTGTTGGGTTTGGAGTTAACGGATGCAGGATTTGACTTCAGTGTATTGAGCGAGTTTCGTCAGCGCTTGATTGAGGGGCAAGCGGAGCATCTGTTACTGGACCGATTGTTGGAACACTGCCGTATCTTAGGGCTGGTCAAAGCTCGGGGCAAGCAGCGGACTGATGCCACTCGTGTGTTAGCCTCAATCCGAGCCCTCAGCCGATTAGAGCTAGTTGCAGAAACATTTCGAGCTGTTTTGAATGAACTCGCAACGCTGGTTCCTGAATGGACAGCACAAGTTGCTTTAGAACCATGGTATAAGCGTTACGGTCGTCGAATTGAAGATACTCGATTACCGAAAAGTACAACAGAACGAGATAAATATGCACAAACAGTAGGCGATGATATTGACTATCTATTGAAGTGCCTTGAGGAGTCTAATCTTTCAATTGATTGGGAGAACCTACCGAGCATTATTGCTCTAAAACTGATTTGGCAACGGCATTATGAAGTGATGACCGATGATCAAACAGGATTTAAGCAGGTCAGATTCAAACCTAAAAGTGAATTAACCAAGGCGGCTGAGGCAGTTGAATCGCCCTATGACAGGGATGCACGTTATCGCAGCCGGCATAGCCTTCATTGGACTGGATATATGGTGCATTTCAGTGAAACCTGTGACGATGAGGATTGCCATTTGATGACTCAGGTCATGACAACACCTGCAACGGTGCATGAGGTGAACTGTACCGACTCGATTCATCAAGCCTTGATTGATAAACAATTGCCACCCGATGAGCATTTTGTCGATTCAGCTTATGTCGAAGCTCATTTACTCGTGGAGGCTCAAGCCCAGGGTATTACGATGGTTGGACCCGCTCGTCCCAATCCCACTTGGCAAACCAAAACAGAGAATGCGTTTGACTTCACTCAGTTTGTGGTGGATTGGGAACATCAGCGGGTCACCTGCCCACAGGGCAAGCAGTCTATTTCCTGGTCCCCTTTGATTGGGCAGGATGGGCATCTTGTTTTCAAAGCCAAGTTTTCGACGCTGGACTGTGGACCTTGTGCCGCCCGTTCTCACTGTACTCGAGCAAAACCGCCTGCTGCGCGCAGTGTCCTGCTGATGCCACAGCCGCAGTATGCAGCGCTCAAGGCGGCAAGAGCGACCCATGCCAGTGCTGAAGGACAGCAACGGTACAAGCGTCGCGCTGGGATTGAAGGAACGCTCTCTCAAGGAGTTCGAGCGTTTGGACTCCGGCAAACCCGATATCGAGGACTAGCTAAAACCCATTTGCAAAATACTGCGGTCGCCACTGCAATGAACTTTGAGCGCTTGGTCAACTGGGTGACGGGTGTGCCAAGAGCAAAAACTCGGGTTTCTCGTTTCGCCGCTCTAGCGCCAGATTAAGGGAAGTGTGATCCTCGTCGAGCTTCGCCAACAGTATCGGGTCGTTTTATTTACAAACCCAACTGGCACACCGCAAATCGTCACTTCGCCAACAATAAATCCTAAAAGCTTCTGCCGCGATCGCAGAAGCTCCTACCAACAGCACGTTGCAGAAAGACAAGAGAATTCAACATTGCCGAATTTAGTTATCTTCGGCGATTGTAGAGGTGGCAACGGTTGTGTTCAGCGGAGGCAAATAATCTTTAAACTCGGCACCAAGGTCTTTGTTCTGTCCGCTGCAACGCGCTGGTTAGGCGAACGCAGTCGACCACCTTCGAGAATGGATAAGATCCGCGATCTACAACTGTTTGTAGGAGCGAGCCTGCGGTTAGCTGGAAAGTACTGGGTAACCGAGGTTGCGCACTAAACTCTCCAGAACGTCCCGCGTGCCCGCATCAAGTTCGCCCGTTTCGCCGACGAAATCCGACGTGGTTGCCTGATTCCAAGCACGTTGGAACTTCAGGATAGCGTTTTGGGTGAGCCGCCCGTTTCGCCCGTCCGCGGGTCCAGGGTCAATGCCGACCACGATCAGCGCACGCTGCACGCCGAGCACAGTGTTGATGTCCAGCGTCGGCAGTGGTACGGCCGTGGCCAGTTCAATGAACTCCGCTTCTTCCTTACGGCGTGACCCGAACGCGTCCCCGAAATTCCGGAACTCATGGACTGCCTCCGCCCAACGCTGCTCAGTCAGATATTGCCAGACTCTGGGGGTTCGAACCGGTAGGTTGGGACCGTACTGGTAGGCGAGATCGATGATCGCCGTTCTGACCAGATCCGGCAGGCGCGAAAATTCGCCCGGCGTACCGCGCGCCGCGTCGTAGCGCTGCTCCACTGTAGAGGCGATCCGCGCAAGGGCATGCTGGTTCAGGAGGTCGGCTTCATGGGAAGTGATCGTCACGCCCGGCACGATCGCCACCTCCTGCTTGGCCGCGTCCCCTGTCTTGCCCAAGAACCGCCGGAGCTTGTCGATGGTTTCCTCAGAAAGGCCCGCGGCGCGAAGGTCTGCCTCCGAGTACGCCCCGAGATCGACGCCGCGGGCGACGGTCGGACCCGTACTGCTTTGCGCGTTACTAGGAAAGTAGACGTTGGTAAGCGACCCACCCTCTTGTCGATCAATGACATCGATGAGGTGTTGACTAAACTGCATTAGTATCTCCTTGCGATCAACTCGTTTTGCTCTCGTTGTTTTAGCATCGGATTTCAATCCGGCGCGTCCTCCGGTTCATGATCGCCACATCGAAACCGGCGGTATAAAATCACCACGGCACTGTTCCGGCTGCTTTAAAGGGCGCTCATTGGGTCGGTTTTTAGCGACGAAGATCAAAGAGATCACTGTAGTCTGGCCTGATCCTATTGCTAGGCACCCATTGAATCGACGGATCGATTTCCGAGCGGCTCACCCTCAGCCGGACGACCGCGGGCCTGTCAGTAATTTCGCCAGGGTTCGGACTTTGGGACTCGATGTCGCAAACCGATATCGAGAACAAAGCACCAAGGTCACCACCCTGTTCGTCGCGCAACAGGACGTTGTGCTCTGTGGCGAGTTGCAACAGGGCATTGCCGGATCGTCTTGAGCCAGTGAAATCGGGAATCACGACCCTCCCCGAATCGGCACGCAGTATTGGGCGGGGAGTGAAATCCGGTACGTCAACGTGGACAAAGCGACAGGCCAGCGGATCGCGGGCGCAAGCCTTAGCGTTGTCCGTGAGGGTGTTGATGTTTTGAGTAAGCAGTTCGTGCAATGCGTTGAGCCGCGGCACATCGACATCGACGAACTCCGTCTGATGATTGAGCACGTACTTGATGCTGTTGCGCAGCTTCGTCTGCCGAGCGATGTTATCCAACGTTTCGCGCATTACCTGGTTGGCGTTCTCCATATCGATCCAGGTGAGGTCATCGTACGGCAGTGCCAAGATTTGATACGGCTGCGCGACGACACCAAAGGCGATCGGGGCATCACGCGCAATGATCGGCATTTCGCGTGCGCGCTGGAACGCCTGTTCGACCGTTTGTGGTTCTTCACGTCGGTTACCACCTCGCGTCCACGACGTGACCCTCATTTCATTGGTAGCGATGCTCCGCATCCAGCCTTGGAATGAGTCGAGAGTTACGTTCGCCGCAAAGACCCCGGCATCGGCCCCGGCTCTGATGCTCGTTTTGGTGGATTCCATCTCTGCGCTGTTGCGGGCACGGAACTCGAACACCGCGGTGTATTCTCCGCCCGTGATAATCGTCGAGACAAAGACATGGCCGAAGCGTTCGTGGAAGCGCGATAGGTTGCGCTGCTCCAGAAGGTGGCGGGCTTCGTCGGTCAATTGAGGATTATTCAGCCGGGTCGGGGCGTTAATGGTGCGTTGGTAGATCGCGACGAAGTTTGAGTACTCATGAATGTTGACCGACTTCGTGAACTCCACTTTAGCGCTGGCGCTGAAGATGAAGTACCGGGCCTCGACGCCGGCACTGAATTTGGTGATCTGGTTGAAGTCGGTTTCTGACTTGATGTGGCTGGCAGTGAGGAAGCTGTCTTGACCTGGAGCAACCTCCAACGGTACGGCTTCACCCACAACACCGACGCTCAGCGGTGCGCTGGTAACATAATCGAGACCGATGCCGAGGTCCATCGACGGGTGAAACTCATAATTCTCAGTTAGTGGGATGCCAGGCATGACAGCTTTCCTCCTTTTCGTTGCTTAAGATGAACTGCAAATGCACTTACGACCGCTAGCCGTCAAATTTTCGACAACAAGCTAGTTCTCCTGGCGGCGGACGTGGGTCAGCTATGCAACTGGAACGCAAGAACCAGCTTAAGCCAAGCCAACAACTGCGATCGGTTTGGGATTTCTCCGCCGCCTAGCGACGAAATTGAGCGGCTGCAAGCATTATTAACGCACTAAGGAGAACTGGGTCAGTCTGCTCTAATGACTTGTTAGCTGAATAGAGCTAGAGATCGCCTCAACTACGACCTCATCGACGACCTTCCCTCATCCTCTCAACCTTCAATCCTCTTCAAACACTGACCTCACCAGACATCTCCTGGACGATAACTTGATAGTGCATCAAATTAATGTGGGATAGGTGGCAATATCATGCCAATTCCATGATCGTGTCGCTAATCCTGCACGTTGAGCAGCAGTTGTTTTGAAACGGCTATGCTGCCAAATCCAGTTGAAATAACTCACCACTAATCGAGTTGTCACCTTCGTTTGCTCCCAGACTTTGCCAAACTTGTTTTGTCTGCGATGCCACCTTCCGGTTTGTTGTCTGACAATTCCGTTAGTTCGCTCTAATCGTTGCGTTTTGTCTTTGCCGATATGGTGCAGAATCTCCGGAGGCAAGACTCGTTCATAACCTCCCCAATCATCACTGTTGAACCGTTTACAAGCCGTTTTCCCCTCACTACTAACGATTAATTCCTCAATTAACTCATCCGTATGCTTTCCCAATCGTGCCGCCAAAATCAGTCCACTTGAATCAGCTAAACTCACAGCAATCCAGCAATCCCCCACGGTTAATTCCTCTGGGAAGCACTGCTTTTGTTTTTTGCGACAAATGACCACAGCTCATCCGCACTCACTTCCTCAGTTAGCACAGATTGAACTTCCGCATTGTGGACTAATTGTGCCTGCACACTGGCAGCACGAACAATACTCACGACGGTGTTGTAGGCAAGTCCACTCGTCCTGCTAATGCCCCTCAAACTGCTTCCTTCGCTATGCGCCTGGAGTACTTGTCGAATCTGTTCGGGTGTGACGTGGCGATGATAATACAAGGTGTCAAACCGTTCATTAAACGTTTGCTTGCATTGGGGGCAGAAATACCGTTGGCTCCCATTCGGAGCTTTACCATGTTTGTGAGTGCTGGGATGACCGCACAGGCGACATTCCATAGGTCTTGCTGGGGAGTAGCTGTCCCTCTAGTTTACCTAACCCACTACAACTTGATGCACTACCGACTAACTCTTCATGGCTGTCTGAAGAAATTGGAAAATGCTTGCCCAAAGTATTATATGCATAAAAAATACGACTTGCGATTCCAGTTACCCACTCTGAAGCCGTTTGCTGTTCACTCATTGCGGTCAAAGCAAGCAAGCCAATTGCAATATCAATTGCATGATTATCATAGAGTGGTGTCCAAGCCGATGGATTATTGTTGATCAGAACTGCGAGCATCTTGGCGATCGCAGTGCACTGTTGTAAGTAAGCTTGTTTGGCTGCATCCTCTCTAAACGCCTGCGATGCATACCAATAAGCTAAGCCAATGCTTCCTAATATTCCGATTGTCTCGAAAGTTCTTAAGGGATATTCCACCTCATCTGCCATGTTGTAGCCAAATAAACCATCGCGGATATAACAGTAAGGCTGGAGTTTTCCTGCGTACCGATCACCAATTGTTAAGTAAGTGGATAATAGAGAGCCATATCCTGCTACCGTTTTTTTACACTCAAACAAGTTATTCTGCCTTAGCCAGTCCCAAGCTCGAAGAATCAAATATTCAGCACTTAAAAGTGCGGGACGGAGGTTATCGGCTTCCTCGCTCCAATGAAATACAATGTTCAGGCTGAGATGCAGAAGGCGTAGAACCTTTTGGCGCTTCTGCACCGAACCTGGTTTCTTATCAGTTGGCAAGTTGTCATCGAATAGGGTTTCGTCGATCAATTGGTAAAAATACTTCGGCTGATCGTCATTCTGGTCAACCAATGCGATCGTCTTTCGTAGATTTTTCCGGGATTTTTCTTGAAATAGATACTCATCCAGTAAATACTCTTCAATCAGGGGCGCTAGCTCTTCGCCACCCCAGAAAGCAAACTCAATCTCCCCATATTTAGGATGGATTCGCGTGTGTTCGTGAACATAGTTAGTCCAGTTCTGAGCAACATTCTGCTTTAAGGCTCCACCTGTCACTAAAACAATTTTCTTCGGAAGTTTTGCGTGTCCTGGTCGAACACGAGTTCGTAGGTAGCCTTCTAGTATTTCATTTAAAGATGCTCTGATTCCATTTGGAGACGCATCCCACTCCTGCCGTGTGATATCTCCACACTTTGCTGTAAATAGAAACAGCTTCCGCCTTCCGTCCTCAGGATCGTTCCCTATAGCAGGAATATCAACACCATCCTGCCTGCCCCCACTTTCAGCCCGATTCAAAGGGATAATTTTCATGTTCATGAGTAGGTCGAAGAGCAACGAATCGAGTTCGCCTGCTTCTTTCAACATACTTAGATACTCACGAATCACTAACTTCATACTTCTGGCTCTGCCGAATTTGTTTCAAAAGTATCCGTAGCTTGCTCAAACCCTACTAACCTCCATCGCCAACGTTGATAAGCACGACCAACAGGATCAATAGCATCGCTTTGGGGCACATCATATCTGTAAGACAGGGGTGCAAAACGCATAGGTTCAGAGACTTTTTGGGCCGCTTCATCAAAATGAGCAGATGCCTTTCCATATTTGATTGGGATTTCCCGTCCAGCGAATATAGTCCGGAAGATTGAGCGTTCTTTAGCCTGTTCTACAATGTCTGCATTTTGTTTCCATTGGGCTTGGTAATAAGCATAGATTCTACTGGGAGGTGCTTGTAGTTCCTTTAGAGGAGGCAATGATTGCCGAGCTTGGAAATAGCGATCAAACCGCTTCAATGATGCTTGAATGATCTGCCTTTCTACTTCTGTAGTTGTCTCTTCACTAAGCCGATTGTTTAAATACTCCTTTGCTCTGACTGGATAATCGTAGACAACATAATCACCTAGCAGTATTACAATTTGCTCTGCAAGCGATCGAGAAATAGGCTCCCGCCGGGCGGCAGATAAAATTAAAGCAGCAAGTGAAATTCCACCTGTAACATAGCCTGCAATACGAGATAGTATCTGTTGAACAGTGAGTTCATCAAGGGAGTCGAGTACAGGTTTGCTAAGTAGAATTGATGGCTTTAGATTGTTATCAGCACTTTCACTGGAATTGTTTGATGGTATTGATGCAAAGAAATGCTCAATCTCAGATGCAGCATGATGTAAACGAGGGATTCTTGAGGCGAACCACTGGGTTAGTGCAGAGTTTAACTCATTACGGTAATGGTTGAATAACTCTGTAAGTGTATATCGCGTAATGTCAGATAAAGTATTGTCAGTATTGTTGGTGTAGTCCCAATTTAGTGCAAATACCTCAATAACTCGGATTGCAAAACCAGGTTCATTGTGAACATAGTGGCGAATTGCAAAGTCTAACTGCTTTAGAATTTCTAGATGCAAGAGTGGTTTTTGTAGAACTGCCAAGAGGGCTTGCTTATACCAATCTTTCTGAAAAGATTCCTCCGCTCGGCGAAATAGAACTTGGGCTGCTTCCTGACGGATAGTCAAATCTGATCGAGAGGATAATTCTACAAATTTAACGATCGCCTCATCTGAGTGGTCTAGCAGGTCTCCGTAAGCTTTGGTCAATATCAAATCTAACTCGGTGTTCTGTTGTAATAGGAATTCATTGAAGCGATCGAGTGTTTTAGCCAGTAAATCTGATTGTCCAGCAGCACTATAATTAAGCCGTCCCAATACAGCGATTCCTAAATTAGCTTCTACTGAATCACAAGAGCCAGTGAGTGACAATGCTCTCTGGTGAGCCGTATAGAAATCAAACTGACTTAGGATAAGTAGCGTTGTGAATATGAATTCAATAAAGAGTCGATTGGAGCGGCTTGTAAATTCTTGGTAAAATGCCTCAACAATTTCTTGCGATTGCTTCAGTAAACCCTGTATCTCATATTGAATTTTTCCGGCTCCAAGGTTAATGCTCGCAATAACTTCCAACGCATCAACTAAAGGCTTTGGTTCGGGTCGAAGGTCAGGTAATGCTGCACAAAATATCTCGTACAAGTGCCAGAAACGATCATGAGAAATATCTTCTGTGCTTCTTAATGTAGCAACTTCAATGATACGGGTAATTAAATCCTTACCATGCTCGTGCACTAGACTGCATATTGATCGTGAGCCAAGAGCGAGATTGTAGTTAAGTAGAATACTACAGCGATAAAGATGAGAAATATTCTTTAAAAAAACGTCTACATTATCCCAAGCCGCGACCAATTCATTAACAGCATATTCGACCAAATAGTCAGCTTTTAGGGCTGATTCGACAAAAGTAACTTCGTCTTCCTGTTGTTTTAAGAAACCGAGGGCAATCGCTCTTTCAACTTGAATTTTCTGTTGGTCTATAGGAACAGCTTCTTTTGCTTCTATATAAATAGCCTTGGCAACTTGTTGTAAGATCTCGTGAACTTCTGGTAAATCTGCACTAGTGGATTGCCAAGAACCTGGTATATTACTGTTTTGCGTCATAGCTTTGCACAGAAGCTGTTGTCAGGAGTTCCTTGATGATTCGGTTTTCCTTGTTATACCAATCGAAAATGAGCTTGAGCAGAATTAACCCTTATTGGGCAAGACTTTCAGGTGTTTAGTTATACTCACCTTCATATTGGATTGGTATTAGGCACAATAGTATTCATCATTGAATTAATTTCTGATTATGAGCAAATAGTGGAACAGTATGTGCAAGGTAGAACAACAAAACTTTCTCCTGCTTGATTTGAAGCTGAGAGTATGAGCCAGTAGTAGGGGTGATTGAAGGGTTCCTGTCATGAAGTGCAACTAGACTGAAAACATTTCCGAGCAAGAGTTTGGAAATGTAGCTATTGTACTAAAAATTCTGTTGCACCCTCAAATTGCCTCTACTGGTTAACAAATTTACGTTGTTTCGGGCTTCGGATTAGCTCTGATTGCATCTCATGACAGGAACCCTTCAATCACCCCTTTTAGAAGAATTCTTTATTGACAAGGCTTTCAGGAATTTTTTGCACTATTAAGGCTAACTGAGAGAGAACGGGCACTATTCGCTGTCCGCTTCCCCAATCGCCTTGAGATATGCCTCAGCCGCCGCCTGCTTAAACACGCCTTTGGTGTACCGCTGAAAGACTCGATCGCTCTTGATCCCCATCAACTCCTTCCCAAACAAAGGATCAACGCCCCGCCGCGTCACTTCCGTACCAAACGTATGACGGAAGCGGTGCGGATTAATGTCTTCCACCCCAGCGACTGCTCCCAGCTTTCGCACCATCTTATGCAGCCCCTTGTAACCTAAACGCTTACCCTTATTCTTCGGGTCCTGCGCCAGAAACATGGGACTTTCTGACAGTGGTTCAAACACGCCTCCCTGCTCCCGTCGCCATTCTAGATAAGCTTCCAGATGCGATCGCGCCTCTCGGCTCAACGGCACTTCACTCACGTTCTGCCCCTTCGATCGGCGCACCTTCAGGATTCTGCCGTTCCAGTGCTCCATATTGAGAGCAGAGGCTTCTGAAGCTCGCAGTCCATGACTTAGCACCGCCACGATTGCTCGGTCGCGTACCCGTGTCGCATCATCAAAATTCAATGCTTCCCATAGCTGACTCAAATCCTCCGTCTCCAGATGATCCGCTTGGGGTTCCTCCTGTCGTTCGAGATCGATCGCATCCGTGGGCAGCGGTTGATTCATTGGATAGCCGTTACTCCGGCGCAGCCAACCGTAGAACGATCGCAGCGTGTTCAGCACATGGTTAATCGATGTCGGCTTCAACCCCTTCGACTTTAGCTCTCGCCGATACTTGCCGATGTCGCTGGGAGTGACATCCAGCCAAGACTTGTCGCACCAGGCAGCAAAACGGATCAGTTGTCCTCGGTAGGTGCGCTGGGTATTCTCCGCTTTCCCGGTCTGCCGCAAGAACTCCTCGATTTGCCAATGGCGTAAGTCTGGTGGTTCTGATCGTCGAGGTTCCTGCTTCTTGCCGCCCTCAATGGACACGATCGCGAGTGGGGAAACGGGGTCAGTGGGGGAATCAGGCATGGTCAATCGGCAAGTTGTGTTGATTTCAGGTAGAGATAACGTGACTTATCTCTACCTGACAATCCTAAGACAACTTTTCTTCCCAATCTTCTCAAATTCCCTCTAATCAAGCCTTTGAAAGCAATCAGGGGATTGGAACAGGATACGTGTAAAAACCTGCAAGATAGCCCTCTAAGCCTTAATTGTCATAACTTTTAGCGATTCAGCATTAGATGGAATGAACATCCGGTGTAGCTGCTATGTAATGCAACTATTCAACGAGAGAATGAGGGTTTCAGGCTCTCTAAGGGCTAGTAAAGGCAGGGTGTACTAGCAGTTTTCGGGTAGTACGCATTCCAGAAGTAGTTCAAACCTATACTACTGCAAGGTTTCAAGGATATTGTTTGAAGCAGCAAAACCTGGAACATAGATATGGCAAGCATTTGAATCTTATCTTACAGGTTTTTACACGTATCCTGTCGCTATCCCCGCTAAGCCTGTAACCCTTGCAGCGCAGTGACTTTACCAGAGTTCAGGATACGTGTAATTTAGTGCTACCAAACGAAAAACGCTCACTAGGCAAGCGATCGAGGCTATCTTGGAATTTATTACGCTTATCCGATGCTGATATCACGTCTCAGGCTTTTCGTCCTCTTACACAATTAGGTGACTTCGGAGCTGGAAACTTCTTGGAGCTTTGAATTTACGTTGAGGTTTTCGGAAATCGCCCCCATTCACCAAATCTGCGTGAAACCCCGTTTATCGAGAGACGCGACAGCACGTCAACATCGTTTGTCGAGAGATGCGACAGCTTTTCTGACTTAAGGCAGATTGCCTCTTCATCTAAATCAATCAAAAGTGGGAAAATTAAAGGACTTTATAAAGTGATATATGCCTTTCCACCAAGACTATGTGCGTGTTGAACAGCCTGCCTTTGGGCAACTGATTCGGGAACTCCGGCACACGCTGAAACTGACCCAGGAGCGGTTCGCAGTTCAGCTTGGGGTTACATTTCCCACAATCAATCGCTGGGAAAACGGTCATGCCACTCCTTCACCCCTGGCACTGAAGCAAATCGACCTCCTGTTGAATCAGATGGCTCATTCTGACGATGCCACACTCCAGCGATGCAGTCAGGAGATTCGCAGCAAATACTTCTTCCAAAGGAACTAAGAGCGTGAGAGCAGAGGATTACGAAACGGCTGAAACTCTGTTTAGGGGTGGCGGCGAGATGGGTGCGTTGCTCCGATCGCTCGATTGGTCCCAAACGCCTTTAGGGACAGTTGAAGCTTGGTCAGACAACCTGAAGACAGCCGTGCAAATCCTACTGACCGAACTCGATCGAGCAAAGCCGACCGAAACAACGACGCGAGAGGCTGACCCGCAACCGGATAGCTCTGCCCTAGTCACTGTACACCTAGCGGCCCAACTCAATGCCTTCTGCATCAAACTGACAGATGCGCTTCGTCCATTGACAGATGCAACAGAGATCCTGGAAGTCGCTGCTCGCATTTTAGGGGAAGCTTTAGAAGCCACTCGTGTCATTTATACCGAAGTCGTGTCCGGTGAGCAAGAGGTTATTGTTCATTGCAACTACACCAATGGGGTTGCTCCATTGAGTGGGCGATACCGTTTGGAAAACTATCGCCGCAATTTGACTGCTGACCACCAATCTGGGCGCACTCAGGTTGTCACTGACATTCCGAATAATCCTGGTTATACGGATGCTGAGAAGGCGAAATATGACGCGATCGATATTGCTGCCCATATCGATGTGCCGCTGATCAAAAACAATCAATTCGTTGCCCTGCTTGCCGTTCATCAGTCCACACCGCGTCAGTGGACAGAACTTGAGGTTAAACAAGTTGAAGAAACCGCAGAACGGACGTGGGCAGCCGTCGAACGTGCTCGCGCTGAAGCCGCCCTGCGCGACTCCGAAGCAAAGTACCGGATGCTGTTTGAGTCGATCGACGAAGGCTACTTTATTGCCGATGTCATTTTCGATCCAGACAATCGCCCGATCGATGTTTTCTATCTTGAAGCGAATCCAGCCGTTAAGCGCATTACCGGACTCGACCTGGCTGGACGATCGCTGCGGGAGATTGACCCAAACTACGAATCTGCCTGGTGGGAAGCCTATGGTCGGGTGGCTCAAACCGGGATTGCTGAACGACAAGAGCTATACACCGAGCCGCTCGATTCCTGGTTTAGCTTCTACACCTTCAAAATTGGCGATGCAGACAGCCGCCGGGTCGGTTGTGTTTTCCAAAACATCACTCAGCGCAAACGCACCGAACAAGCTCTGCGGGATAGTGAGCAGCGATATCGCACGCTGTTTGATTCGATCGACGAGGGGTTTTGCGTGTGCGACCTGCTGGTGGACGAAACGGGTAAACCTTACGACCATCGAGTTCTTGAAGTCAACCCCGCCTTTGAAATCCTGACCGGATTACAGCAAGTCACCGGTAAAGCCGTGAGCGAACTCATTCCCACGCTCGAACCTTTCTGGCTTGAAACCTATGCCCGCGTCGTCAGAACGGGTGAATCGACTCGATTTGAAAGCTACTTGCAGGCGTTGAATTGCTGGTTTGACGTTTATGTGACACCGATCAATGCTCCCCAGGGTCAACAGTTTGCCGTCTTATTTAGGGATATTACCGATCGGACACGGGCAACCCTAAACGCTGAATTCCTGGCAACCGTTCGCGATGGATTGGCTGAAATTACAGAAGTGGGCGATATTGTGCAAATGGTGGGCGATCGCCTGCATCGCTATCTCAACATTTCAAGCTGCGCTTTTGTTGAAATTAATGAGCGGGCTGACGAAGCTGTCATCCACCATCACTGGCATCAAACCGACATACCAAGCTTGGTTGGTGTGTATGCCCTGCCCCAATTTGTCGCCGAGGAATTTCTGCATATGGCCCAAGCCGGACAACCGATTGTGGTGCGAAATGTGGCTACCGACTCCCGCATTGTTGATTCAGGGAAATATGCTGCCCTGAGCATTGGGGCAGAACTGAACATTCCGCTCATTCGGGACGGCGAATGGGAGTTTTCGCTCACGGTTTTTCATCCGGTTCCGTATGATTGGCGCGATGACGAGATCGCCTTGATGCAAGAATTGGCAAGCCGCATCTGGACAAAGCTGGAACGCGCCAGGACAGAGGCAGCCTTACGCAAAAGTGAACAGCGGTTTCGATTGATGGCAGATGCTGTGCCGCAGATCGTCTGGATCACCGATACAGAGGGGCGGGTTGAGTTCTTCAACAGGCAATGGAGCGACTACACCGGCGTTCCTTATGAACCGACAACTGCCGCAGAAGTCGCTGCTAATTTCGTTCATCCAGACGATGGCGATCGCACAATCGCAGCATTCAACGAAGCGCGACGGACAGGGGGCGTTTTCTCGGTCGAACACCGGATTCGCTCCGCGGCAGGAACCTATCGCTGGTTTCTGGTTCGCGCTGAACCCTACCGGGATTCGCAAACGGGAGAGATTATTCGCTGGTTTGGCGCATCCATCGATATCCACGATCGCAAACAAGTCGAAGACGCACTGCGCCAGAGTGAAGCCCGCTTTCGCCGCATTTTTGAGTGCGAAATGGTGCCAATGGGTATTTATACTCCAGCCGGTGACATTGTTGAAGCCAATAATGCCCTACTGAATCTCATCGGCTATACGCGGCAGGAGTTAGAAGCGGGGCAAATTAACTGGCAAGCCCTGACTCCACCGGAATACCAAGCACTGGATGGAATTGCGGTCAATGAGGTCGTAACCAAGGGCGTGAGTACCCCTTATGAGAAAGTCTACCTTCACAAAAACGGCAGAAAAATTCCGATTCTCATCGGTGCTGCATTGCTGCTTGAGGATGGCAGCAGTGGTGTTTTCTTTGCCATTGACCTGAGCGAACGCAAACGAGCCGAAGCAGAACTCCGTGACAGTGAGACCCGTTATCGGCTCTTGGCAGAAGCGATTCCGCAGTTTGTTTGGATTACTGATGCAGCAGGACACAATGAATACGTCAACCAGCGCTTTTGCGACTACACGGGCTTAACCGCTGAGCAAATGCACAGCTTAAACTGGCTATCCATTATTCATCCCGATGACTTGGAGAGGACCCACGATCGTTGGCTGGCAGCCGTGGACAGTGGTCAATTCTACGAAATTGAGTATCGCTTTCGTCGCCATGATGGGAGTTACCGCTGGTTCTTAGGGCAGGGGATTCCGCTCAAAGATGAGCAAGGTCGCATTCGTCAATGGTTTGGCACTTGTACCAATATTGAACCCCAGAAGCAGATTGAGCAAGCCCGTTTGCGGCTCCTTGAACAGGAACAAGCTGCCCGGGAGCAAGCCGAGAACGCCAATCGCATCAAAGATGAATTTCTCGCTGTGCTGTCTCACGAACTGCGATCGCCCCTCAATCCTATTCTGGGTTGGTCAAGGCTACTCCGCAACGGCAAGCTCGATTCCACCAGAACCGCTCATGCCCTGGAAACCATTGAGCGCAATGCCCAGCTACAAGTACAGTTAATCGATGATTTGCTGGACATCTCTCGGATTTTGCGCGGCAAATTAGTTTTGACCGTAGCACCCGTTGATTTAAGCTTCGTCATCTCTGCCGCATTAGAAACCGTTCGGCTCGCTGCTGAAGCAAAGTCACTGCAAATTCATACGTTCATTTCACCTATCATTGGCACTGTAAATGGCGATGCTGGACGGTTGCAGCAGGTTGTCTGGAACCTGCTGTCTAACGCAGTCAAGTTCACGCCAATTGGAGGGCACATCACCATTGACTTGTCCTCAGTGGGTACAAATGCACAGATTCAGATTAAAGATACTGGAAAAGGCATTAAACCAGACTTTTTGCCCTACATCTTCGAGCATTTCCGCCAAGAGGATGGAGCCACCACGCGCAAGTTTGGAGGCTTGGGGCTGGGGTTGGCAATCGCTCGTCAAATCGTGGAGCTGCACGGCGGTCAAATCAGCGTAGACAGTCCAGGAGAAGGACAAGGGGCAACCTTTACCGTTCAAATTCCCCTCGCACCGCAATCAAATGAATTACCTTCTCCTAAATCTGCCGCAGTTGCAGTTGAGGGAGGCTTGCAGGGTATCCGTATCCTGGTTGTGGATGATGAATTAGATTCACGCGAGTTTGTGGCATTTGTGCTAGAGCAGGCAGGGGCGATCGTGACAACAGCCGCATCGGGTCATGAGGCATTACAAACACTGACCCTGACCAAGCCAGATATTTTGCTCAGTGATGTGGGAATGCCAGAGATGGATGGCTATACGTTGCTTCAGCAAATCAGAGCTTGGGAAGCAAAGCAAGGAGAAACGGAAACGCCCATCCGAGCAATCGCCCTCACAGCTTATGCAGGTGAAGTCAATCAGCAACAGGCATTGGCAGCCGGGTTTCAATCCCATCTCTCTAAACCCGTCTCACCAGAGATATTGATTGATGCAGTTAATCGTTGCAATTAGTGAACCCAAATCACTCAGGGGTTGCAGTTTTGTTCAGGCAAAAACATTGCTGTAAACAGAGACGTGCCACGCAGGGTAACCATCCAGAACTACAAAGCCCTGAAGTTGCTGGAACTGCGAGACGCGATCAGCTCGGCCTTGGGCGCTAGCTAAACCACTAAAGGTCGGAGAAAGTTGAACCTCAGTTTTCTCCGAGTTTCAATCAAGATCGCAGCACAATATAGAGCTAGTGTCCATAACGTACAACATGAAAGGCTTTCAGCGTTTCGTGGCACTAAATTACACGTATCCTGATTACACGCACTAGTGTTCTTCTCTTGCCATCAATAGGTGTGGACTGAATTTGGATTAAATTACCGTTGAGTTATGCTCTGAAATCCTTGATTTCTCGTTGAGCTGATAGTCAAGAACTACGTAAAATCGGTTAAATAGTTGCTAGGTCCGGCAAATAATCAATTCCCAGGCACTTCTTGAAAGTCTTGTGTATTCAAGGTTCTAGCCTTAGCGTTGTTTATTGTTCCAATGCTATCTAAACCCGATGTACTGCTGCTATATCAGAACTGGTGAAAACTGCTGCATTTTGAGACATAGATTTATTGACGGGTTTATTTACAGTACCAATGGTGGAACAAGGGCAGCCGCCCTTGATAGGGGCAACTGTAAAATAGGGGACCGTTTCTGAGACACTACCAACTGTCACACCGTAGATCGCTACTTTGCCAAAAACAGATACTGCACCTTCAAAAAAATTTTCTTCGTGGCTGTTGAGAACCTTGCAGCATCCTGATCAGTTGCGATCAATCAACTGCACTAGAGGTTATCTGAGATGACCTGTATAGTTTGAAATATCTCATCCAGCATTCATGACCCGTCTTCCCAACTTATGTCTTTATCCTTTGATGCTGCCCCTACCGAAGCACGGGTCGAACAATGTTGGCGGCTCTCCGCCAGTTTTGGAATGGAGCGCAATGCTTACCATAATTATCTCAATGAAATTGTCCGAGATCGCTACACGCTCATCAAAGGGCTGCAAATCTTGCGGGATGAACTTCAACTGGCTGTCTCTAGTCCTACAAACATAAACACCTGCGGCGCTGACATGACCTTACCCAGCGTTGTGACCACCCTGGCTTATACCAACTGTGGCGATCGCATCCATCAAGGCGAGGCGACCAAACGCTATCGTGATGTCGTCGCCTCTCGATTTGCGACGCTCTCTGAAATTGGAGAACTCAAGTTAGAAGCTTTTTTCCCAGCAGGTGGAGGCACTGACAACGGGGCGACCTTAGCCCATGTCACCGTGGCGCATGAGTTAGACGAATCCTTAAAACGACAAGTGTATGCAGGCAATCCTCAATCGCTTTCGCTTGTGGCGATCGATCTGAAGACTCATGTGGGGCGATTACGCCAGGATGGGCAACAGATTTACGGCAAAACCCGTGAATCTCCTTGGCGAGAGCCGCGTGCGGCCTGTGGCGCGATTGTGGGAACCTTAACTCATTACCATCCCGACAATTTAATTCATCGCCGCATTCGCAGTGACTTGGGAGAACTCAATTTTCAATTCTTATCCAACAACTCGATCGTAACGGATGATGGTGTAGACATCACTATGGCCGTTGCCGCTAACATTGTTGCGATTAGCGGCATTCGCAACACGGCCATCGCCTTAGCTCAAGAAATGGATGAGCGAGGGTTAGCTCACTTGACCGCAAGTACCACTGTGAATCGTCCTTCCCGAGATGACCTGGTAATTTACCTCGCTCGCGCTACTGTCTTCAACGGTAAAATCCGAATTCAAAGTCTAGGGACTGAGACCAAGCTGTATGGTGGAAGGTTAGTGGAATATGCAGGGGAGCAGCGGTTACAGCTTCGTTATAGTGACTGGGACTGCAATGATTTGCCCATCGAAGAAATTCCTTATAAAGTTCGATTATCAGGATTATAAAGAGGCGAGAGCTAGCGCCCTTCAAAAGGTGCAAGCAGTCTAGAGATACTGTATCAAAACTCGTCGAACTGAGGATTTTGAGACATCGAGAGCCAGTAGAAATCCTGATAGTTCTGGTTTTCAAGCCGCAAGCCGTTCTCCAGCAATTTGTCAAATAAAAGGTCATTTAATTTACACTTTCCCACTCGTTCTTTGATGGGAAGCGAATGGCAATAGCAAAACGCAGCCGGTTGTGATTCCGACTGCGCTGATTTGAAGAGGATGAATTCTTAGGCTGGATAGATTCTGAGTCTGCGATCGGGCTCGTCACCGACACTATGAGAGTTTAAGCGATAGCGTTCCACTAGTTCATGCTGCAACTTCCGCAGCCAGCTGGAACGGGGCAGGAGTTCCACCGGCTGCTGCTGAGGAATGACCACTTGTTCCACCGCTAAGCGGGCTTCCTCCAGCGCCGTCAACTCCTCATCTCTACCACTGACTTCATTAACATTCATCTGCCAATCTCCGCTGTCATCCCGCTGATCCATTCCTAAAATCTGACGCAAGGTACGCGTCATGTGTGGGATGGTATTCGCTTTGATGACATACAGGGGAATCCTCTGGTTCTTTGCCAATCGCTGCAAGTTGTCGTGCTTGCGAGCATGGGAACGGAGAGCAACGATCGCATCGGCATCGCTGACGTGCTTCACCAGGGTGAGCGGCAGATGAAGTGCATCAATCACCTGTTCGAGCTGATAGGTGCTGATGGCATACGGATAAACACGCATCTTGGGATCATCTTGCCCCTGTGCCAACTCATCATCCTGATCCAGGTAGTCGAATGCGTTCCACCCTGCATCGATCGCCGTCTTAGTCAGTGGAGCATCCCACTGCCGCTTGGGCTGTGCCTTGGGGAAGGGAAGCACCTGTGCGGGTCGATGAGGTCTGATTAGAGTCGTCCCCGAAGCAGATGTAGTCTCCTTGGTAATCACAACCTGTCCCTGCTCATTTAGCATTCGCTGTTGAGGCTGGGGTTGCCGTCCCCGGAGGAGGGTATCAACAGTTTCTGCCACGTTTTCATGCACGATCCAGCGTTGCCGCTCCAGCATTTCAACCGCAATCTGAAAGGTGGGGGGTGCTTTGCGTTCCAGCACGCTCTTCTGAGAGCCGCGACGCCGCGCTTCTTCATCGCCCAACGTGACTGACTCAATGCCACCGACTAAGTCAGAGAGGGTGGGGTTCTTGATCAGATTCTCAATTGCATTGCCGTGAGCCGTTCCCACTAACTGCACACCACGTTCCGCGATCGTTCTGGCGGCGAGTGCTTCAAGTTCCGTGCCGATTTCGTCAATCACAATCACTTCGGGCATATGGTTTTCCACCGCCTCGATCATGACCTGATGCTGTAATTCAGGACGGGCAACCTGCATTCTTCGGGCACGCCCGATCGCCGGATGAGGAATATCGCCATCGCCCGCAATCTCGTTCGAGGAGTCAATAATTACGACCCGCTTGTTCAGGTCATCTGCTAAGACACGAGCAATTTCTCGGAGTGCCGTGGTTTTGCCCACACCCGGGCGACCGAGCATCAGGATAGACTGTCCCGTTTCCACCAGATCACGGATGAGGGCGATCGTCCCATGGATGGCGCGACCCACCCGGCAAGTGAGACCAATAATTTCGCCCTGGCGATTGCGAATGGCACTAATCCGGTGCAGCGTTTGCTCAATGCCCGCACGGTTATCGCCTCCAAATTGACCGAGGCGACTCACACAGTGCTGCAGCTGCTGGCGAGTCACAGGCTGCTGGGATAAATACTCCGCCCCACCCGGAAAGCGAGCTTCGGGGCGTCGCCCAAAGTCCAACACAACTTCCACCAAGACATCGTGATGGAAATGGTGTTCTAATCGCTGCTGAATCTCTTGGGGCAGGATATCGAGCAGCTGCTGGAGATCGTTGTGGTTTTGCATCAAGAGGGATGGCATGAAGAATGCCAGTGAGAAGACTAAAGCCTAAAAAGAGGAGAGATCGCTCGGTTTTATCATCGAGTGAAGAAAACAGAGCCAGATTAAACCGAGTAATTGAGTTTGAAATACTGTTAATTCTTATTCCACAGCGGGAATTATTTGAATCAATCTTAATGTAACAAAACCATTCAGAAGATAGAGTCTAATAAACCGTTCTAATCTTGTGCGGATTCTACCTCAAGTAATTTGTGGAAAAGACAATCTAATCTAGCTATTTAGCGGGAGCAGTACCCCATTAGCTGAGTTCGTGTGGCTTCTATCAGAGGTATCCCGATCGGAAGAAAAATACTTTAATTTAATTAAATAAAAGTCAGTTTTATCAGCCTCAAGGAAATCAAAAGCCACTTGGTTTGTCATTCTTTAGATGAACTAGGCAGCAGCGAAGATCGGACTAAAGTGAGTGCTCAGCTTAGGAGGGAATTGAGTAGGATTAACGCATTCAGGATGTATCAGTCAGCGAGGTTAATCCAATGTCTAACAAGATTCCTTACCAAACAGGTGCTAAATCTCCTCACGCCAAATCTGCGCTTGTGCCAAAACCTATCGTTGCAAGCAAGCCTCAAGGTATCCAAGGGGTGAAGTAAACCAGACTGAGTAAATTGAACTCTCAAACGGTTAATTAGAACCAGGAGATCGCTTCATGTTTAGTGTCCTTGCCTTGGGGTTCTGGCTTTTATTACTCACTTTGATGCCTTCACTGCCAAAGCGTTACCCAACTCCCTAATGCTCTGCGCTCAATTCTTCTTAATTGTCTTCTTGATCGAGAAGAATGAATCTGATCAGTTTGAGGACAAGAATGATTTGTAATTGGATTGATGTTTTGATTGGCTGATAATACTGTAATTAAATGACCTGGAGTAAATCGATGCCACAAGAAACAGAAGATGAATCGCTTGGAGTTGACCAGCTACCCCAAGACGAATTAGAAGCAACCCCTGCTGAGCACAGTGGACAACCGTCGGCAGAAGCGGACAACAAAGGCGTTGAAGCCGGGAGCGAAGATGCTACCTCGTCCGAGCGTGACAAATAGTTCTAGCACTGGGAAGTGTCAGACGAATTCTGGAATTCGTGGTGCCATTGGTATTATCGTTGCGATCGATTGATCGACCGCTCGGGTCATACAGCTCAGGGTAAGTCTCAAACTCACGACTGGTCAGCGCGATCATAGTGGTTTGATTGGCTTCGCCCCAAAACTCGTGAGCCTGATATCTATTTGGACGAAGACATCCATTCTCTGCAACGTTCACACCTTAAGAAGTTAAAGGGCGAGTTTGAGCGAGAGAAAACGAACTGAATGGAAACTTGAATCAGCCCAATAATTGAGGCTAAAGCAAAACCTCCCCTGGTTGCACAGAGGAGACTTTCACTGTAAATATTGTCCTGGTATTAGAGCTGATTTATAAAGAGAATCTGAAAACTGTTTAACTGAGCTGAAGAAGATTTTAGGCTAGAACCCGTTGCATGATTGACTCGCCGATGACTCGTCTGCCTGAGATTGCAAACCCTAGCCGCAAACCCTATCCCAGCGATTTGAGTGATGCGGAGTGGGAAATCTTGAAGCAAGTATTGCCTAAACCTAAAGGCTTTGGACATCCTGTGGAAGTTAATTTCAGGGAGATTCTTAACGGCATCTTCTATGTCCAGCGCACGGGGTGCCAATGGGAAATGATGCCTCACGACTTGCCACCCTACAGCACGGTATACCATTACTTTCAGAAATGGCAACGCAAAGGAATTTGGCAACAAATGCATGACCAGATCCGAGAGAAACTGCGGACACAATTGGGCAGAGATGAACAATCAAGCGTTGCCATTGCCGATTCTCAATCGGTGAAGACAACGGAAAAAAGGGGGAGGTCTACGGGTTCGATGGTGGCAAAAAGGTTAAGGGACGTAAGCGCCACATCGTTGTCGATGCACAAGGGTTGTTGATTGGAGTCCTCGTGAGTGAAGCTAATGCTTCAGAGCGGTTAGGGGCAATCGTTGTTCTGGATGCAGCAAAGGAGAAGTTATCTAAATTAGAGGTTGTTTGGGTAGACCAAGGATATTCGGGTAAGACGTTTGCCCACACTGTGAAACAAGTGTGTGGAGAACAGGTTCGGGTAGAGGTAATTGAACGCACTGCAAGCACATTCGAGCAACTTCCAAAGCGGTGGATTGTGGAGCGTACATTTGGCTGGCTTAATCGTTTCCGACGCTTGAGCAAGGATTATGAACTATTCGTGATGCGCAATGTCGGTAATATCATTCCGTCGTATGGTGCCGCCAGTAGTGCTGAAGCCGCCGGCGTAGAGTATGCGGTAGCTGGAGTCGGTGTGCGGGACATCATTGTTTGTGGTCATTCCCACTGTGGGGCAATGAAGGGGTTGCTGCAAATCGGCAATTTGAGCGAGCAGATGCCGCTGGTCTACGACTGGTTGAAGCGACATGGAGAAGCGACGCGGCGATTAGTGTTGGATAATTATGCGAACCTGCAGCCCGAGCGATTGCTCAAGATCGCGATCGAGCAGAATGTGTTGACGCAGATCGAGAATTTAGAAACGTATCCTGTCATTCGGTCCAAATTGCATAGTAGGCAGCTGAGTTTGCATGCTTGGATGTACGAAATAGAAACAGGTAAGGTATTCGCTTATGATGCCGGATTACGACAGTTTACGCTGCTAAGGCAGCGCTCCTTTCCGGTACCCGACCCCTTGATTACAACTATTTCAGAGTAATCAGAGAAGCCATGTCGTTTCATTGGAATGGTCATTCAGCTGGTGGAAATGTGTTTGTTAACGCTCTTAAGGTTGAACCGTTACCAACTGGAGTCTCATACTTGCAGACCTTCCCTTTTTGGTCCACCCTAGGCTGACCGAGCTTTGCCTGCCAGCAGGAATCGTCTTCATTCAGCAGCAGTGCTGCGACCGTTGCGATCGGTTTATTGTCCCAGTTCGCTAGTCGTTCACCAAAGGAAGTTTACCTAGTTGGGACATTATATAGAGTCAGCTTTTGGCTGTCTTCAATGTATTTGACGTAGGCAGAATCCGGGTTTCTAATTCATCAGAGACGCCTTATATTGAGTCTGTCTCTAACGTAGGGGAAGCCTTTATAGAACCTCTGCAATGAAAGTACAACGCATCCGCCTCCCTGATCAGACTCAAAGCGGTTGTGTCGCAAAAACTGGTCAATGGTAAGGTAGGACAAGCCTAACTCCCCTGACTCGCTCTCCAATGTCTACGTCCTCTCTGTTCAAATGGCGGCACTTCTTGCCTAAAATCATTCTGCTGAACGTGCGGTGGTACTGTCGCTACTCCCTGAGCTACCGAGATTTGGAGGAGATGATGCAGGAGCGAGGCATGGAAGTGGATCACTCGACGATCAATCGTTGGGTGTTGAAGTATGCGCCAGAGCTAGACAAACGGATTCGACGACACCTGAAACCGACGAATGACTCATGGAGGGTGGACGAAACTTATATCAAAGTCAAGGGCGTATGGAAGTATTTGTACCGAGCGGTTGACTCAGAGGGCAATACGCTGGACTTTCTACTGAGCGCAAAGCGAGATAGCAAGGCAGCGGCACGATTCTTTCGCAAAGTCCTGAAAGGTCAGCACACTCATGCTCCACGGGTCATTACCGTTGATAAAAATGCGGCTTATCCCGTCGCGATCGAGACGTTGAAAGAGGATGAGGTAATTGATCAGGAGACCGAATTACGGCAGAGCAAGTATTTAAATAATGTGGTTGAGCAAGACCATCGGCACATCAAGCGCATTGTAAAGCCGATGATGGGATTCAAGTCGTTCAACACGGCAAGAAGAACGTTGAGCGGGATTGAAGCGATGAATATGATTCGCAAAGGACAAGTCGAAGGAGTCAAACCAGGGGACAGTGTGTCTCAAGTGAAATTTATCAAAGCGATTTTTGGAATTGCTGCTTAAGGAAATGCTAACGATACCGATCGGTTGTCCTTAAACAGTTCTTGCGACACAACCACATCCGGCAGGTCGAATGTTTGGAGAATCGCTGGCGACAGGTTTAGTGATTCATCTGTTGAAGCAGTATTCCATCTGGCAACCTCGATCGCGTTCTGATGATACAGGTCGTTTGTCGGAACATCAGCTACAAAAAGTGTTCAAGTATGTTCAAGACCATCTTGAACAGGATATTGCTTTATCTGATATGGCAAGTGTTTTGAATTTGAGCCAATATCACTTCTGTCGTTTGTTCAAACAATCAACTGGATTAGCTCCTCACCAGTATTTAACTCAGTGTCGAATCGATCGCGCCAAGCATCTATTGCAATTCACTCAACTTACGATTACTGAAATCACATTTGCAGTAGGTTTGAACAATCATAGTTCTTTCACTCGGTTGTTTCGTCGATATGTTGGGACGACTCCGAAAGAATTCAGAGCGTCATTGTAGAAACTCAGCAAGATTTGCATAGGTTGAGCAAATAAGGTCAAGCTTTAAGGAAGGGGCGGTCGCTACACTTTGCATATTCCATCACGAAAAGCGGTTAGCGTCCTGACAGGAGTATCTATGACAACAATTGGATCAAGTGGAAAGCGATCGCAGCCTGATACAATCCAACAGAAGCAACAACGGTTCAATCTGAGTCTTCAGCAAAAGAATTGGGTTCTAGCTCTCCATATTGGCTTTGCAGCATTGTGGACTGGAACTGTTTTTAGTATGTTTCTGATTGCACTCAGAAATCACAGGACAGCCAATGCTGACATTCTATTCGCCCTCAATTCGGTGATCAACTTATTGGATGATTTTATTGTGATTCCTGCGGCGATCGGTTCTGTCGTGACAGCAACCCTCCTTTGCTGGCAAACAAACTACGGCTTCTTAAAATTCTATTGGGTGATTACCAAGTGGATTTTGACGACTGGATTAATCATTTTTGGAACGTTCTGGCTGTTTCCTTGGGGCAACACGGCTGAGGCGATCGCTCAATCAGAAGGTTTAGGTGCCTTCAATAATTCCATTTACAGGTTTGATGCGAAAGGAGTGTTAATTGGATCAGTGATTCAGGTTTCTTTTCTCTTTGTGATTATTGTCATTTCTACGCTGAAACCCTGGGGAAGAAAACCAAGCAAGGTTAAAAGCTAAGTCCTTTCGATATTCAATTAAAAGTTTCTAAAGACTTTTGGAGTGCTGCCGGTATTGTCAACTTAACGGAATAAATTCAAAAATTGGCATGATAGTCTCTCAGTAGCTACGATCGCTTAGATTAGGCAGTAGGTTTCAACCCAACAATCTCTTGCCAATCTTGAATGCGTTGGCGCATCTGTTCACGATAGCGCTGAGCAGTCAGTTGGTGTTGTTTTGGGTGAAAGTGGTCTCGAATCGGTCCAAACGCAGAGAGAAAGCGTTGCGCCTGCCCCGGTGACTTAAACTTTTGCATTCGTCGTTCTCGCGCTCGTGTCGGTTGATGCAAGTTCTCGGCTCGATTGTTCAATCCCTTATGCTGTCGATGCTCCACTCCCAGCATCACTCGTTTCTTTGCCGCTTCGTAACTCTTCAGCTTGTCGGTGACAATCACCCGTGGCACAAAGCCCTGCTTCTTTAACAGTTTGCGGAAAAAGCGCTCTGCTGCCTTGGTGTCTCAATGTCGTTGTAGCAAGACATCCAGCACGTTTCCTTCACTGTCTACGGCTCGCCATAGATAATATTGCTGCTTCTTGATGGTCACCACCATCTCATCGAGATGCCATTTGTCCATGATGTAAGGATGCTTGCGCCGCAACTGGTTAGCGTATTGCTGTCCGAACTTCTGACACCATTCCCGAATCGTTTCGTAAGTCACTTCAATGCCCCGATACAGCATCATCTTCTCGATATCCCGGTAGCTCAAAGGAGAGGTGTAATATAGCCACACACAATGGCTAATAATTTCGCCGACAAACCGATAGCGGGAATACATGAGCAGGAGGTTGCGATCGTAGTTAAACCAGTACGATTATTTTACCTTTGGGTTAAGTTGACAATACCGCTATCGGCAATGCTGCTGATTGAATTGGGGGAAACGGCAGAAGAAGAACGAGGCATAATTTGAAATCAAACGGAATACTCTCAAGATAGTCTACCCAGATTGATTCTGCGTAAATTATTTGACAAGCTAAAAAGAATCATTTTATGAACGATCGAAGACGTTACACCTGGAGTAGATACAAGCGGAAGAGTTTCGCTCATCTGGCTACAAACTCGTTTTCCCAAGCTGAAGAATTTGCTGGGTGGTGAGTTGTAAATCCTCAAAAGTCTGGCAAGGAATGACTTCATCCCCAATAAACTCCTGCTTGTCGTATCCGTACCGTCCCACGGTACGAAGGGTGTGGACGATCGTTTTAACACCTCTTCCGCGCTCACAGTATTTCTCCGGAATTTGCCCTGCATAATCTACAATCCAATATTCCGGCACTTGCAAATGCAGATAAGCGAAAATCCTGTCTCTTAAGTCATCTTTCCAGTTACTTGAGGCAATCTCAATCACCATATGAGGGGTGGTCTTAATCCCTTTTTCCTGCTGCTCTACTTCGCTCTGAGGCAGATTGACGATCGCGAGATCCGGTCTTCTGCCATCGGCAAGATATCGTCCTGGAACTCGAATTGCCGTGTTTCTAACAGTTTCCCACGGTTGCTTCGCAGTTCCCCCAAGGGGTAATCGCCCCAGCTTCACAATCTCGTCACTGAACATGCGGTCAAGGTAACGAGTAATGCTTTGATGCTGGCGCGAAGGTTCGGGCATGGCAAGGGGACAACCATCAATCAATTCGTACAGGGTCTCCGTTCCATCGTTGTAGTCGAGGAACTGATCAAAAGTGAGGGGTGGAATCTGAACTGCTGCGGTCATGCCGTCTCCTTTTGTTTTACCCCGGATTACTGGGATGCCCGATCTTTGATCCTGAATTTTCAGCCCATTCCCCTACATTGTAACGAGAGAATTGCAGCCAAGGAACACAGCAATTTCGCACACTATTGGGAACCAGGCATCTGAATGAGCGGCAGTTGCAGTTGCTCCATGTTCAGCACTCCTGGATTGATCTCTGCCCACGCCCTTGCCTCTGCCACCAAAATTGGATCACCTGATGCAAGATATTGCTGCATCTGATTAATTTGCTGCTTCTGCTGAGCTTCAGAGCGAATGCGCTGTCGCTGCCATTGAGCCGATCGCCTTGCCTGCTGATACGCCTCCTGCTGTGCCTGCACCTGAAATAGAACTTGCTGAATGTAATCCACCCCAACCGAATTTGAAGGAGCAGGAGCATTACCACCAACCGATCGCTCTTGAGAACCGGAACGATCGCTAGAAGGCTTGTCCTGCCTATTATTACCGTCACCATTGGATAATAAGCTTGGAGAACTGAGCCAGTTAGATGCGTTCTCAGCGCAATCTAACTGGTGGTTCTTACTGAAGGGAGGGGGGTACGGGGGGTTTTCCACAGGTAGATGAGAAGTACCTTCCTCCTGAGCAGATTCCAGTCCAAAATAATTGGGATGCCAGAGATCGCGATGACGATAGAGTGACCCCCCCCCAATGCCATATTCAAGTAGTGCCTGAAAACGCGCTGTGGGTCGAGCAGGTAAACTCCCCTTCTCCAGTAAATCCACAATCGCTCGTTTGATCCGATCTCTTGTTGCTACGGACTGCCGTTCGTTCCAGGAAGGCAACTGCTCGATTGCACTTACCAACTCTGGATCTTGAGGTTCTAGTTTGAGCTTAGAAATTTGAGAACCAAAATGAAAGTAGTGGCTATTTTCAATACAGCGTGCCCATTCCTCTGCTCGATGTTCAATTTCATGCTGATGCTGACACCATTCTTCGTATCCAGGCAGCGATCGCGCTACCGCTACAATTTGGTCGATCAGTGCTTGCCCTTCCAGTGGTTTCCCACCGGATAGAACATGATAAAAGATGTAGGAGCGCATGGTAATACGCCCCAGCAGTCGATTTGTTTGTCCTGCTCCAGTCCAGCCCCGTTCAATTTCAGTATTCAGGTCATTAATAAACTTCTCTGCTTTCCCAGAAATTCCATATTGCCGCCGCCTTGCCTGCTTCAGCACTCGCTTAAGTGTGCTGCTATCCAAATCATTTCGCTGCTGGACAAACTGCCATTGCTGAACAAAGGTTTGTGAATTGCTCCAAACAGGTTGCCACTCGGCATTCAAAAGATAAGATCCAGTCTGTAGCGGAAGACGGTGAGCATTAAAGAGGCTGTAGCTCTCGTCAATTGTAAAAGGACGAGGATTTGGAAAAATTTCAAGCTGTCCAGGCTGAAGCTTGAACCCGGCATTTTCTAAAAGGCAAGCTAGAACAATCGCGAGCTGCCAGGAACTCTGAGATTGCTGGAACGGAAAGTAAAGGTGAAGCCCTCCGCTGTAACTGGAGGTGCAGGCTAGATAGCTAACCAGTCCAAGCGGTTCTAAGGCAGCAACAATCCGAGAAACAGCAAGCGGATCTTGGCTGGGATGATAAAGACTGGTCACATCAATATCAACCAGAGCATACTGAGTCTCTGCACCAAATCGCACGCCGTACAAATATGCCCCTTGGCGAATCAGGCGATCGCTCAAGGGATGTCGGCTCTCCGTCTTCCACTGAGGCTTTACACCTGGCTCTGAATGCTCTGCCCAAATATAGTCAAACCGATGTGGAAAGAGCATGAGAAACGCATCATCCCACTCACGAACACTTTCAAAACAAATTCTGGTAGTTGCTTTCATGCTGGCTTCCTACTGTTCCAGCTCATTGCTACTTCTGTTCTCTTGAATTGCCTAGTTACACAACAGAACTAGTCCCATCAGAAAATTTGAAGGGAATGCTGGTTGTTAGCTGACGTTTCTCTGGTTTTAGCTTCCAGTAAACGCTTCCGATCATTAAACAACCTGTTTTTACATCTGCAGTTAAGTCAATTGAAGTTAGAAAAAATAACTCTTAGATTTGGCAACAGTGACGAAAACGATTGAATTATAAGGATTTCTACAATCGCTTTGTTACTAAACTCTAGAGATAAGAATTCAATCGTAATTTTTTTCGTAGCACCATTCTAGAGCGCTGCGAAGTTTCTTAGCCACTTTGTTCTGTAATCCTAGATAACCTGGCAATCTTGTCAATGTATGCAGAAACAGCAGTAACTCAGCGCTGCTCAGCAGGAAGAATATGTTTCTAGATACTAGAAAACCTGTCAACACTTGTCAATTCTCGGAAGCTTAGCACATGTTGCTGGATTCTAGAGCCGACTGTCAATTTGTCAATTGTCCCTGTATTTGAATTTTGTTGCCTGAATCTAGTTGCCTTGTCAATTTTGTCAATACACTATAACTTCTGCCAGAGGTTAAAGTCACTTAGGAGTAGAGTTA
This sequence comes from Leptolyngbya sp. FACHB-711, assembly GCF_014695615.1. Classification (NCBI taxonomy): domain Bacteria; kingdom Bacillati; phylum Cyanobacteriota; class Cyanophyceae; order Leptolyngbyales; family Leptolyngbyaceae; genus Leptolyngbya; species Leptolyngbya sp. FACHB-711. Next base: position 179 of record NZ_JACJOR010000287.1, on the reverse strand, counting down.
CCAAGTGCAGTCTTAACATGCCTCTATCGTTGCGGAGCAAGCCCAGAGCAGTTTTCCACGGTTTCTCACCTAACAGGACAAGCCCTAGGGGGTAATGCAGAAGCATTGTTCCTAAATTCTAGAATCAATGTCAATTCTGTCAATTGTAAAATTTCTTAAACTCATTCTGGTATTAGCCA
>NZ_JACJOR010000286.1:0-9105 GCF_014695615.1 Leptolyngbya sp. FACHB-711 | reverse complement strand
TTAACCAACACCGAGGTTTGATTCTTCAAATCTACGAATGAACCGTATCCAACCTTAATCAGCAAAAGGGGTAGAGGATTTGTCGCCTGGTTTTCGTCGATCTTTTGCTCTGGATTATTCTTTAACCTCTACAAGTCACAAGAAATCCAGAGCAGACCTGAAACTCAAGGGCATTCTGACTTTTGCCATTTCAGTTAGAGAGGGAATAATCCATGATGCAGGGCGATCGGGATCAGCGTTAAACAAGCAAAGCCAATTACTCCGACAGCTCCCTGCGCGGCACAGCACAGCCCATAGCTAAACAGCTCAACACCAGAAGCAGTCTCAGTTGCGTCAGCATCGATTGCAGTCAACGCAGCGGTAGCAGGCAACTTTTCTATCTCAGTCGTAAAACTCATAGATAAAACTTGATGGATACCTTCTCTAGCATCGACACTAACGCGCCAGTAGTAAAGGCATGAGAAATGAGCATCCGCGATGAATGTCATCACCGATCGCTATAGGCTCCTCATTACCAACCGCTCCAACACAATCGAAATTCCGATGCCGACTCGACCAGCCCGTATTGATATTTAGTAAATCAGATCAGGATGATGACCATGCCAGCAAAAAACCTCCGCTATCGCATCAGGGTAATGGTAGTTGCTAGCATCGTCATCCTGCTCGGACTGCTTTCACGCTCTTCCCTCCTGCCACCGACCTCGTTTTTAGGGCAGTATAGTGGTGACATCTTGTGGGCACTGCTGGTGTACCTGCTTGTGCGCTGGCTCCTGCCTCAGCAATCAATATTGCGATCGGCGATAAGTGCGGGTCTATTTGCACTAGGAATTGAGTTAAGCCAGCTCTATCATGCGCCCTGGATTGACGCGATTCGCCATACCCAGCTTGGAGGTTTGATTCTTGGCTTTGGATTTCTGTGGAGTGATTTGATCTGTTATGCGGTAGGGATTAGCATGGGTGTTTGTTTGGAACGAGTGCTCCTACAAAAACAATTTCAAAAATAAGGGCAACTGGGGTGTGAGTTTGATTGGATGGTATGAGCAAAATGCAGCTTCGGTCATCCCAGCTTACGAAAGCTTGCAAGCTGAGGAAGTTTACCGTTGGCTGTTTGGACTAATACCGGATTGCCTCACAAAGGAGAGTGCTTCGCACCGCCCTAGCTTAGTGTTAGATGTCGGAGCAGGAAGTGGGCGAGATGTAGCCTGGTTATCATCGCTTGGACATGAGGTGGTTGCCGTTGAACCTGCTGCTGCCATGCGCGAAGAAGGGCAACGACTTCATCCAGATGCTACTTATCTGTGAGATAGGGGCGTTTGCGTCGCACTTGATTCGCGTATTGCTGCCCAAACTTATGGCACCATTCCCGAAGGGACTCGTAGGTCTTAAGACAACCCTGATACCTTTTGATCGAGTTGTTTAGGCTCCATGCTCACCGAACCACTCTGGAGCTGCATCACCTGTGGCAATCGCTAACTTTTGCTCACGGGACAATTGCTTTATTCTATATTCCACCTGTAGTGCCTTTCGTTTCGTCTTGAAGCACCAGTACGCCACCAGTTTCACAGGGCGATGTGCTCTGGTATACCGACTTCCCTTACCTGCATTATGAGTTGCGATTCGCCGTTCTATATTTTTTGTATATCCGGTGTAAAGGCAATCATTTGCACAACAGATAATATAAACATAATGTATCTCCAGTAGTTGTATCTCATTCACAAGCAATTTCTTCTGTCTATTGAAGGTTGATTCTGGTCATTTCCCAGATTGTCAATGCGATGCCAAGTTCAAGCGTTGCTGTGAATTCCGGAAGGTAATTCCAGTTTTTGGTCGGCAGTGACGCTAATGATAATGGTTTTAGACATCATTAAGCTCTGATTTAGGGATGATAGCAATGCAACGAGAAGCGCTCACTTGCTCAGTTCCTGCTTTGAGCGGGGTTTGGACTGGCCGGAGAAGTTTTTGTCCAAAGGGACAATTCGTGTAGTGGATGGCTCAGAGAGCCTAGAGCACTTGAGCAAGCCATGACAAAAGCTTTTGAGCTGCGGTGGAGGACAGACGAGTCTGACTCTCTAGCCTACTGCCCAGACCATCGAGAGCATTACTTCAGCCAATACGCAGACCCATCTCGCAGCCGATCTATTAGCCCTCGATCGAAGAGTTCTCGACGGAGCAGGGCTGGGTCGTCAAAGGTATGATGCTGCCTGAGTAAAGCATTGACTTCCTGCTCATTGTACAGAAGGTCGTGCTCAAACTGATTGGCTAAATATTCCAGAGCAAGCTGCTGCAACCGTCCTTTGTTGCGTCTAGAGGGCCATTTCTCTAAGCGTCCCTGCTGATCCAAATAGTGCTTCAGTTCTGTGATGTAGTCCATAATAAGTTTCCATCTCACGTTATCTCACGCTGAAGATGCGGAGTGCCTGGAACTAAGAATTAGTCGGGTTGATTGGTTGATGAACTACCCATTCCCGATGCGCTGCCGCAAGCCTAAACTATAGCGAGTCGATCGAATGTGGGTGACAAAATGAAAGGGGCGCACGGAAGTATTCAGGAAACCTGGAGCACGTAGAAAAATGACATTGCCGGGTGTGGTGTCAAGTTGAACAGCATGGGTGCCTTGACGGTCATCGCAGCAATAAAACTCGGCTTGCCCACCCAGATTCACAAGGGCAATCAGGTTGATCGCCCTCAAACTATCTCGATGCGGCGTAATGCCAAGTTGCCCCGGTTCATACCGTTGCACAACCAGTTCTGTGAATTGCAAAGGGGTACTAAAGGGATAGGCATCAAGCCGATCGCACGCCTGATCGAGCAAGGTCTGAAACGCCTGCTTGAATTCTGGATACAGTCCATTGTCGGGCAGTCGAGTACACGCGCTATATTCTGTTCTGACGACAGCATCGCCCGTTCCTACAGTTTTGATTTCGGGCTCATAGTGAAAGTGCTGTGCCTCCAGTAGGAGGGCTTGCCTTGCTGGTTCAGTAAGGAGGGGAACTGAGACTGCCCCTTCAGTTGCCAGAGCATGGATCAGCGCATGAATATCGAGAGATGGAATAAAGAAGGGAATGCCTCCGAATGCTGTACTTCTAGCATAGCCTCTCATCGTCAGGCTGAGGTCTGGAGCGGGCAGCAGGGTCAGAGCATTGCCTCGATTGGTTCTGGGAAATTGGTTGCTAGAAGGTTAGATTCTTTCCCAGAACCGCAAGCAGGAAAGAGGATCTGTTTTAAGCGTGAGAACAGGGAACCCGATATCAATGCCCCAATCTCTGAATCCGCAAATGCACAGTCTACCAGATCCCCACTACCCGCCTCAGTGTCAGCTCTGCCAGTTCTACACCCGCAATCCGCATCTGCGCTGTACAGTGCATCCAACGGGTTTAGCGTCGGACGAGTGCCTTGATTTTGTGGCGACCGCTCCGCGCAGCCGCCAAAGGCGGATCGCCCCGCAGGGAAAACAGCTTTGCATCGCTCAACCTTCTGAGGCGGAGGAGCAATGGCAGCCAGAAGGTGCAGCTTATTACAACGGGGAACTGGTTTTACAGCCCAGGCAACGCCCGTTAACGGCGCAACTGGACTTGCTAGATTTACAGGAAGATGTCCAAATTGTGGATTGCCGACCTGCCAAAGGCGGCAGCGACAAGTCGATCGGTTCAACGCAACTGGTGCAGGTGCATTGGGACTGCTCAAACTGTGGCTGGATGACTCTGTTTGAGCGATCGGCATCGATTTCAGGTTGTGTTTCAGTCCCGTTGCCGGGATTCAGTAGTTGGCAACCTAGCGGAACTTGCGATCGTCTGGACTCTCCTGGTTGGTTTTAGTTCCGTTGTTGGAGTTCATTGTGCTGCAAGGCGGGTGTAATTCAGTGGTAGAATGTTACCCCAAGTTTCAGTACCGTCGCCAAGCGATTGCTCACTTCCGTTTTCCAACCGCATAGAACAATGACAGGGGCATCCGTCCAGTGCCGCAAACTCAGTTTCTGAGAGAGCCGTGGATTGGTTAATGGACGAGTCAAGCGCCGTTTGTAGCTGAACCGTCAACCAATCGATAGAAACCTGCTCAAGATAAAGAGCGTAAAAAGTCTCCATGAAAACCAATTGAGGAAAGAGGCTGCCTTGGTCTGTTTGCTTAATCTCTGAGTATCTTGAGAATTAGGGCAAGAGGGCAAGTTGTGGCATAAGGGCTGTAGAACGACCATGAAAACGCTGCATAAGGTAGGTCTGGTTTTAGGCGCGTTTACGGTAGTGTTGGGTGGAACCTTCGCGTATTGGCGCACGACTCCAAGCTATGCGCTCTTTGATATTGGGTATCTCAGCAAGGATCTGAAATCGCGTGTAGATATTAAAGAGATATCAACCCAAACTACGGATGCAGTTGTGGCGTATGCCTCAAAAGAGGCGACTGCAACCTTGCAAACCTCTCAAAATGGGTTTGAGCAATTGGGAACGATGATTGGTCTTGGGATGCTGCAACAAATGCGCCCCATTATCGAGCAGCAAATTCGCACGAAATTGGAAGAGTCGATTACCGACCTGGATCAAAGTGCCAAGAAAGGAAGCTTCAAGGTCTTGAGCATCAACCGCATGGGGAATGAAGCCCTCGTATCAGTGCTCAATCCTTCCGGGCAAGTGGTTGAATTTCAGATGACAGGAACCAATGGCTACTGGAGATTCACAGGGCTGAGTGACGCTTCGCTTGCAAAGTTTATTGACTCCCTGAAGCAATCGCCGTCTACCCTATCTGAAACGCCAACCACAACCCCATCCGAAACTCCAGTAACACCTACCCCGCTTGCACAAACTGCGACGCCAGCAACCAATCCTGTAAAAGAGCCAGGTATAACCGCTCCCGCAGCAACTGTTAATTCCTCATCTGTATCAAGATCCCAAGATGTGGCGAGTGCGAATTTCAACGCGGAAGTGTTTGATCCGCCAAGCAACTGTAGAGCGCAGCCAGAAACTGGAAGAGTCGTCAAAGTATTTGCTAAGGGAATCATCAAGGTTAATCCCGATCGCCACCTTCCTGGGGCTGAAGACTGGTACTACGAGACTTACCAGAACTGCTGGATTCATCAGTCCCAGTTTCGCTGGTTGCCCAAGGCTCCTTAACCAGAGCTTAGAGACTTAAGAGACTTAGGTGTTATGGGGCTGTTGACAGCCGCTTCCAGCTCTATGGGCTTGGAAGAGACAATCGTCCCCTGCTATTGCCCCACCACTATTTTAGATCTTGGGAGATTGGAAAGCGAAGCAGCTTATCGATAGCAAATTCTGTTGCTGTTGCTGGACACACTGAACCAGAAAAGTTAGCACTTCCCCCGATTGGCTTGCCGATCGGGCTTTCATTTCTATAATCACTGTGGTGTGGTAGGAAGAAGTCTTGTCTTGGCTATGGATATCTTGCAGGAACGATAATGCAAGTTCCGTACTGGCTCCACAGAGCTTCTGGGTCATACATTGAATGCTCCGGAATTGAGCGTGGAGACCATTCATTCACGGTAATTAGCCCGATCGGAAAGTAATGTTCTGGCAGGTTTTGATACATCCATCCGCCTGAACCACCCCCATTAACGCATGGGACAGAGAGGATCGCTGACTGAGGTGGCGTAATGGTCGCACCATTGGGTGTCGCATTATTGTCGTCTACCACCTGATTGTCGTCATCTGTGACAACTTGCCGAGCTTGAACAGGGAAACCAGCCGTAAAGCCAGCCAGCATGACAGCGATTAGAACACCTTTTATGAAGTACATGAGGGGAACAAGGAGTGCTTGCGAATGCTTAAGTGTTCCCATCTGTAGGAGCAAATCCTGATGGTTTACTGAAGTCTAATGGCAGCTTCAAAGCATCCCTATCTGACAATCGCCCCCTGATCTCTCTTTCGATCGACCTATCCCCGTTTCAAGAATCTCAAGCAAACAGTCCGGATCAACTTTTGCAGCGATCGAACTTCCACATCACGTCGCCCAGTAGCGGAACCGTTTCACCGACCTGATTCCTCTCACGGTAATACTGAGCAGTCCCTAGACCGCTAATGAATAGGTAGGTGGGTGTTGCACTCCGCCGCCAGGACGCCCAGGAAGCAGGGGTAAGGTCAGCATTAAAAAAGTTCACTGTAAAACTGTCTCTTCCCCCTGCTTGAATGAGTGAAACAGTGCCATAACCCTGGGCTTGAGTCAAGGAGAATGTATAGAGAATACTACCGTTTGGATACTTCAACGTCGCGCTTGCAACGTTACCACCGGATAAAGACCGATCTGCGGAACTAAACTCCAGCTCAAACCCTCCATTGCCCACATCTCGATAAATGCTGCTGGTTAGATCGCAGGTTGCTGAACTTGGCTGTGCTGGAGAAGTAGCGAGAGCTACAGCTCCAACTTGCTGCTGCGAAGCCTGCTGTAGTAAAGGGGATTGGCAGGATACAGTAAGGAGAGTAACCGTCGCTGCTAATCCATAGAAAAAACTATATTTCATCGCTGTGACCTGAGAGATTGTGAGTATTTATAGAACGGAGAAAGCCTTTCTCGAATCCTGGCAGAAATTACAAAATTCTGACTGTAAATATTGCGATGTCCTAATGTGTGGGTTAAGCAGCATTGAAACAATAAACAGCTCTCGACCAGAATGTTGGGAGTTTGTGACATTCACATTGCGACGCACTGGATCAAAGGCTATTGAGGATTTGTGCCCTTCCACGAAAGCTGCAAAATGAACGGGTACTAACCATCATTTCAATGGTAAACGTGCCATTTTGCAGTTCAAGAGAAATAGGAGAACCATCATAGGCAGCGAGATTCCAGGGAATCAGCTCCTGCCCCTGAATGGAACTGACTTCACGAATGGTTAAATCCGGCTTAAGCGTAAAAATGTACTTTCCCCGCTCTTCAACAATCAACAGGTCATATCCTTGTGACGTTGGCTGGACGGCTGCAAAAAAGATGGGGTTACTCCGTTCAGAACCATCTGTACTAGAACATTGCACCACCTCTGTGGTCGCGGTCGCGGTTTGTGTAATGGCATTGAAAGTAATGGCTAAGCAGGCGAGTAGACTAATCAGCAGAGACGATGGTTTGAACTTGAACTTCAACATAATGAGTCATTCATAGGGTTATGGTTCTATAAATCGGAGATACGGTACAAGTAGATTGACTTTGACGGGTTGTACTCGCTTTGCCTTAACTTGGTAGATTCCCTCAATCCGCGTAGGTTCCTTAGCAAGCCCCCTGCAATCCCGCCCGATCGCTGCTCCTAAGAAAAGCGATCGCCCTCCTTGCTACCCTGCTGCCCTGACTAGGCAAACTGCGAAGGTAGTGCTTACTCAGTCATCCTGCAATCGATTTTTTGCCCAAGTGAACCTACAATCGCTTCTGATACTCGCTGGCTCCATTGCTGAAGAGCTGCAACTGCTGCGATGGCGTCTCAATATCGTTGCTCCCTCTGTCTTTTTGGCTTTTAGCAGTGCTGGCAGGAGTGGAGCTAAGAAGAGGGTGGGGTAGGGGCGTGGGAGTCTATCAACGTCCACGTTGCTACTCAGGTGTTTCCCAGATTCCCTGCTCTTTCAGCAGTAGCTCTCTCCCTCGGTAAACCTCTAAAGTCCCCTCATGAGTTACAAGGTAGCGATACTGTCCACTATGGAACTGATACCCCACGAAACGACAGGGAGTGATTCCATCCGCACAAATCGTGTGAACTGTAGTTCCGTTTAGACGAATCATCTCACCGAAGTTGAGATTTGTTCCAACGTAAGAAACATCGTCGCAAATAGGACCGTCGTTGGCGCAATTGTGAATTACTGTTACTTGGAAATTCTCAGTTCTTAACCGTTGGGCTTGAGCTTGAGCAGGAAGGCAAGTGGCAGTGGCAGTCAGTATTAGAGCCAGTAGAGCAACTTTTGTAAAATGCATGAAATACAGCAGGGGAATGCTACGGTTGTTTAATTTTCCCCTGCTGCTGAGGAATATCTCGAAGGTTTACTGAAACCTGATAGCAGCTTCAAACAATCTCTATCTGGCGATCGCTCTCAGACGGCAGAATACAGGGGTTTCGACTAACGAACACCCTTTGATGATTTGCGATCGAAGGCAGTAGTCAGAGTCTCAAGCCGAAACACGCTTCCCGTTACCCTGCTGCCTTGCCTGGGCATTCTACAGTAAGGAGTGCCTTGCCCTGGAAGCAATTTATGCGAATTTCTATTTTTCCGATTATCACTGCTCTATTCACGGCTCCCTTTCTAGGGACAGTACCTGTTCAGGCTCAATCGGTTCCTAACCTGCAACAGGGAATGCCTTATGCTCAGGCAAGACAGCTCATTTTGAATGCAGGATGGAGTCCCAGCTACAACGCTCAAGAGTCGAATCCCTTTGGGTTGTCCTCTAAAATCACTTATTTTCGGGGACTGGGTTATACGGAGATTGTGGATTGTGCTGGGACAGGAATGGGCTTATGTCGGTTTGAGTTTTATGGCAATCAGGGGCAAACGCTAGCAGTCAGTGTCGGGCAGGGGACGCAGACGGATGTGGTGTACCAATGGTGGGTGGAAGAGTAGCTTATAGAAGCGCAAGCGATCGCTATCTGTGGTGAACTGCGATCGCTGCCAAAGATATAAGCAAATACCAGCGTGGTAATCCCTGCGATCCGCCACAGGCGGATGGCTTAGATCGATCCGCCACAGGCGGCTGCGCGAAGCGGTCGCTTGCCTTGATGTTCTGTTGCTAGTCTCAGAATCATGACTTCATCTTCCCAGTCTCAACCTGAATGGCAGCAGTGGGCAAACGTTTCGCTCTCTAGCAGGATGAATCTACCAGATGTACCGGGGATTTATGCCGTGATCGATGCGGCTGGAGAAGTTTGGTATGTGGGTAAGGCAAGCAATCTCAGAACTCGTTGGGGTGGACGCTCCCATCATCGCTATGGGCAACTGAGCCGCCAAAATAAAAAGCGGAATTACCAGATCTACTACTGCCCCTATTTGCTGGGGGAATTGGACTTTCAGGAAAAGCACTATATCCCTGTTTCATCACTCTAGAAGGAGTAAAATAGGGACAAGTTTGCTGAAGGCGAGCCAGGGCAATGGTTGCACCCCGTGAAGCAGTCACTACCGTCACGTTCATCGACAA
>NZ_JACJOR010000285.1:0-4283 GCF_014695615.1 Leptolyngbya sp. FACHB-711 | reverse complement strand
ATATCCTGGAAATTGGGGAGTACATCTGTGTAGGGAAGCACTTGATCTAGCTCTTGGCGAATCCCCTGCCAGTTAGCTTCTAGTGCTTCTGCCCAGGGAAACTGGTCTTTAGAGAAAAACACTGATTCGCCAACAAGAGAATACTCAGGTACGAGGCTCTCAATTTTCTGGATCAGGTTTTGGACCAGGTTAATGTTATTAGGGCTAATACTTTCCAGTTTCATGGTAGTTGATTGAACGAACCCTTTCATGCACGCCTTACACTAAATCATCTTAGAAAGTAATTTGGGGCAACTTTATTTTAGGCAGAAGCTTCACTCCTCCATTGCAATTTCTTGCGCGATTGTAAGTCCCGTTAGCAGATGGCGATCGTCGCTAATATGGGGAAACTTCAATTGGGATTCTGGAATGCCGCGCTTTAGCAATCGCTGTTGCAATGTGGCAAAGCTTCCAGAGGCTAAAATCCGAAGACGGGGGGGTGGAATTGTACCCGGACGCTTGACGGCATAAGAAGGCTGAACCTCCTGAAGGTAGCGATCGAACTGCTGAATGAAATCCTGGGAGTGGGTAAGCCGTTCTCCAGAAGCCAGTTCAATATTGACCAAATAGTGAGGTGGAATTTCGTGTTCGGATAAGGTAACGCAGAAGTTTTCTAAGGCGAGATTAAAATTTTGCTGTAGCCGCTGCATGACCTGTGCGACGTGAAATTCTGTCGTCTTCTCCGTAGTCGAAGAGAGTAATCCGCCCAGGCGATGTCGAAAAACAATGATTGGTGCTTCGTTGTAAAAGCCCAAAACCTCGACAACATCATTAATGTCATAGCGATAAAGCCCGCTGTAATTTGTTACAACAATTCGGTAGTAGTTTCCGGGTGTGACTTCACAAGGCAGCAAGGTTTTGGGTTGAGCGGCTTGCCACTGATCTTCAGCGATGAACTCAAAAAAACCTGCGTTCACCGCTAGCACCGCTCCCTCGTTGTTCAGCTCATAGTAGGTGCCAAAAGCTGCTTCTGATGAGGCATAAATTCCACCGAAAATGGGAGTGTCGCCAAAGTAAGACGGAAATCGCTCCAGGTAGAAGCTAGATGTACCGCCCAAAGCCGTCACGACGGCAGACAAATTCCAAACCGAGTGGGGCGTCAGCCGTCCTTCTGTTTTTAGAAGATGGCGCAGTTCAGCCGCTCGTTTTGGGTGACTCGACCAGCATCGTTCCAACTTGGCGCGAATCTCCGGCTCTAACTTCAACCAATGGGCAATCTCGCCTGTTTCAATATCTTGAATAAAATCTTCCGCGTAGGATTCCAAGTAATGGCTGAGCTGCAAACCCAGCACTGGAAAGTTTGCCCCAATGATGCGCGTTTGTGGATCGCTTAGCGCAAACAGCAAGCAAACATAGTGACGAGCCAGACTATCAGCCGATTGCAGGGCTTCAAAAGGCTGGGCAGCAATCTGCCGGTAAAGCCCGCTGTTGAGCCGTAAATCACCTGCGCTCACAAAGCCATAGTCGATACCGCTGCTGGTCTGCCCAACGGCTCGTGCTGATGTGGTTACAAGGATCTTACCGATCGGCAGTTTGCGGCGCTGCAGTGCTTCAATCAGGAATCCGGTGCTGGTCTGATTGACTTGACTACGAACTCGGCGAGATCGATGGGTAACAGGAATGAGTTTTTGTTTTCCGGTTGAGCCACTGCTCAGGTTCAGGTAAATTATAGGGTCAGGAGTCAGAATATTGGGCTCGCCTTGAGCGATGCGCTCTACATAAGGCTCGTAATGGCTGTAGGACAAAACAGGAATCCGATCGCGAAATTGAGCAACGGTTTTAACCTCTGCAAGTCCATACTGCTTGCCAAACTCTGTGTTCTGGTGCAATCGCAGCAGTGATAGAAGAAACTTTTCCTGGGCTGCGGTAACGTTTTGAGTATTTCGGACAAAGTTGGCTTTGACTCGCTTCGTTACTGTAGAAACCAAAGATAGCACTAGGTTGCTCATAGGCTGGCTGTGGCAGAAAGTTAGATGAGTCAGTCTCAAAGGAGTCAATGGTAGGTGGGCTAACAAGCGTCAGCCTTCTAGAGAACGTCATCGTACCACCCATCGCCTTATCAGCACAAAATAACAGCCCACAATAAAACAGCCCACAATAAAAAATGGGTGAGCTATTGCCCACCCGATCGCATGACTAAGTTATTGAAATTAAGACTAAATTAAGGAGCCAGGGCATTTCCGCGCAGCAGGCTTGCGATCGTCTTTGCAGTGATCTTAAGCTGCACTATGGGATTAGCAGGCACGACTGTTTTATACAGGTAGCTGTCAAATGTCAGCTTCTGCACGTCGATGTCAGAACACATTTCGACGAAGGCTTCGCGAGTTGCATCTGAGCGGTAGAACACGCGCTGCAAGATGTCTAGCACCAGATAGGTCGCTCCATAGGTTTTGTCCCATCGTTTCAGGTACACCTTGAGATCAGCCTCGGTGGGAATGCGCTCTCCCTTGTTTGACAGTTCGACAATGGTTTCGGCGCACATCCGACCTGACTTCGCAGCAAAGTAAATGCCTTCGCCCGAAGACTTGGTAACATAGCCTGCGGCATCGCCCACCAGAGCCACACGACCCACCACACGACGCGGACGGGGATGCTCAGGAATGGGATGCGCTTCGACTTTGATGATTTTGCCGCCTTCCAGCTTTTTAGCAGCGCGGGTGCGGATGCCAGCTTGCAGGTCTTTGATGAGTGCCTTGTTCTTTTTCATCGTGCCTGTGCCGACCGCAACGTGGTCATACTTGGGGAAAACCCAGGCGTAGAAGTCTGGAGAGACATCATCTCCCACATACATCTCGGCGAGTTCCTCGTAGTATGCCATTCCTTCTTCGGGCAAGCGGATGCGCTCCTGGAAGGCGATCGCGTAGTTGTAGTCTCCTGCATCGATCGCTTTGGCAACGCGGGAATTTGCACCATCTGCACCGATGATCAAATCAACTTGCAGCGTTCTGGCTTCACCTTCCAGCGCACCGTTCGAGTGATCGGCGTAGTGAAGGGTGTAAGGAGCCGTGCTGCTTGTAGGAAGGTCGATGCCATGCACCGTTCCGTTGATTAGCGTTGCGCCCAGTTTGGCAGCCCGATTTCGCAGGAAGCCGTCCAGCACCTCGCGGCGGCACATTCCAATATATTCATCATCTTTAAGCGTCTGACCAATGTTCACCTCAATATTTGAGGGAGAAATCATCTTCATCTTGCGAACTCGACGATCGATGATTTCTGGCGGCAGATCAAACTCGCTGACCATGCAGAGGGGAATTGCCCCACCACAAGGTTTGGCGTTATCTAACTTGCGTTCAAAAAGGTAAGTTTCAATTCCAGCTCTTGCTAATGTCTCGGCAGCCGAGGAACCTGCCGGACCCGATCCAACAACAGCAACCCGTAGTGTCAAAGGTCTTCTCTCCTATGTCTCCCAGAGGCCACGGAGTGCATCCTATCACGGACACTCCGCTGGATTACTGTCTGAGGCCGGAGATAGGAAAGAAATGAAACAGAGCTTAATATATTGACCCTGAGGGAGCAGCGATAGCAGTCATCATTGAGAATTCACAATTCTAATCATTCACAGTGCCATTGGTAAAAGGAGCAAACCGTGAAGTGCGACTGCAAGATCAGGCAGCAAGGGGAACAGAAGGGCAAAAAGTAGTTTGAGCAAGCACGATCGTTTCAGAAGCTTGAACGGTGTCTTGACCGCAAATCGGCAAGCGCAAAATCAAATCGACCAGTTCTTCAAGCTGCTCGAAGGGTTTACTCACGAAAATTGTGTTCTCAATCCAATACAGCAAAACATCGTCTTGCCCACTCATGTTTAGACTGCACCCTCTGCTAAACGCGAGCTTAGAAATTTCAGCGGCACCCATAAGTTATGTTTCAACTCCACGAATGGCGATTGGCGATCGGGATGAACTGGTAGTTATTCACCCTGTCTCTAATAGAATCTATTATTTAATATTTTCTTTAGATTCCTATCCGTATTCTTCCGTGTTATTGCCCGCGTAGCGATTAGAAATTCCGTTGAAATACTGACTGTAGAAATCCTGTAGGCTATTGAAAGCCCTGTTAAAAGCTCTGCTGCGATCGTCATGACCCTGAAGCCGTCTCAGATTCATCAAATTCTTACGAACAAACGCGAGGAATTTACTGCCTTTAATCGGGAGGTGTGGGAGCAGTTGCAGCAGTATCGCAGCGCGCTGCACGTTTTGTCTGCCCAGGGAGAAGCCGATGTCCGGCAGCGTCTTGCTAAGTATTCT
>NZ_JACJOR010000284.1:0-11421 GCF_014695615.1 Leptolyngbya sp. FACHB-711 | reverse complement strand
ACTTAGCAGTAATCAACTCAATTGCAGCTTTTATTCATTTGTCGTAACCCAGCAGTATTTGATGTGAAACTATTTTCTCGACGTAGCCGAAATGTGCTAGCTTTCATCCTCATTGCATTTCTCGAATTCGATAGTCACAATGCTGCCGCGTTAGGTGTGGGTTATAGCAAGGATCATGCTCATAGAACTCTTGCCACTTTTGCTTCATATACTCACATTCCTTCAGAAATCTTGCTTTTTTTTCTGGCAGGTCTTCACTTCCCCGACTTTTCGATTCGTAGTGATATAGCTCTGCTTGAGCACAACACACGTTCCGATAGCCCTGCATCATAAATCTGAGGCAAAGATCAACGTCATTAAATGCAACTGCCAAGTCTTCGTTGAACCCGCCGACAGATTCAAACACCTCACGCTTGCACATCAAACAAGCCCCGGTGACAGCGGAATAATTGTTATCTGACAAAAGCAGCCCAAAATAACCAGGCGAGTTGGCAGGATAACGAGTAAAAGGATGACCTGCAAATGCAGCTAAGCCAACAATGACCCCCGCATGTTGAACGGTATTATCCGGGTAGAGCAGGAATGCACCTACTGCACCAATCGACGATCGCTGTGCCTGCCCGACCATAATTTCAAGCCAGTCTGGAGTAATGACTTCCGTGTCGTTATTTAGAAACAAGAAATACTCTCCATTGGCTTTGCTAACGCCATAGTTATTGAGTTTGGAGTAATTGAAGGGAATTCCCAACATATAGCATCGCAAGCGACCGGGTTCACGGTTTAGCCACTCACCAATTACTTTTTCAGTATAAGGTTCAGTACTGCCGTTATTGATTAGGACAACTTCAAAATTCGGGTAAGTAGTCTTGGTAAAAATCGATTCTAGACATTGATTCAGCACATACCCTAAATCCTTGGTAGGGATAATAATGCTGACCAAACCAGGCTGTTTTACCTCATACCGAACGCTAAAGTGTCCTAAGTAATCGGGGACATCTTCAATCGTTCCCGGCTCACCGCGTCGCTGCAAAGCTTCGGTGAGAGCTTTTTTAGCCGCAATATACGCGTAGGGCTTTGCCTCAGTACCGCTTGCAGCAGATTGCTCGTGAATGCGCCAGTGATAGAGAATTTTCGCAATGTGAAAGACTTTATTGGTTTTTTCAGTGAAGCGGAGCACTAGATCATAGTCCTGGCTGCCTTCATAGCCTGCCCGAAAACCACCAATCTCGCTGATAATCGAGCGCCGATAAACTCCTAGGTGGCAGGTGTACATCCGGCCCAGGAACGTATCGGGCGACCAATCCGGCTTGAAATAGGGGTCGCGTCGATTGCCCTGCTCGTCAATCTTGTCTTCATCCGAATAGACCATGTCGGCTTCAGGGTGCTGATTCAGCAGGAATGCGACTTCAAATAGGGCTTCGGGTGCAAGCGTATCATCGTGATCGAGCAGGGCAATATATTCGCCTGTCGCCAGTTCCAGAGCCGAGTTTGAACAGCGCGAGATATGCCCGTTTTCTTCCCGGAAGACCACCTTAATCCGATCGTCCTTCTCGGCATATTCCTTCAGAACATCCTTCACATGAGGGTCGGGAGAGGCATCGTCTGCTAAGCATAGTTCCCAGTGGGGATAGAGCTGGGCAATGACAGATTCGATCGCCTCCCGCAAAAATTCTTCTGGGGTGTTGTAGACCGGAACCACAATGCTGATTAGCGGCTTATATGCCAGCACAGAGGCAATCTGCTTCATTCGTTTCAGCTCTTCTGCCTGGGGAGTATGCTTCTGCATCCACCGCTCATAGGGCGTCAACACGGGTGCAACGCTCAATTCCGCAACGGCAGACTTGACCGGAACCGGCTTGATTTCCTGAGGCTGAACGCGCGCTTGCGACAGCTTAGGTAGATTTTGCGTTACCTTAAATGGGGAAATATCTTCAGCCCCCAGCCTCAAGACTTTCTTGAAGCGGAACCAGTTCATACGAAACTGCCAGAACTTGCTAGTTTCCATTGCGCTGATCCGATCCTGCGCCCGCAAAACTTCGATCTCTCTCGTTTCCAGTCCCTTTCGCAGAGATTGAATTCGCTTCTGCTTTTGGTCGAGCTGACTTTGAGCATGATGCAGCTCAATCTGGATATGTTCAGCGTGCGATCGAGCTTCTTCTAATGCCGTTTGCGTTCGCTCTAGTTCTTGCTGAACACTTTTATATTGCTGTTTCGTTTGCTCAACCTGCTCATGCAACTGCTCAACCTGCTCATGCAACTGCTCAATCTGAGTCTGGGACTGCTCAACCTGCTCATGCAACTGCTCAATCTGAGTCTGGGACTGCTCAATCTGCGATTGATGCACCTGCACGAGTTCGGCTTGTTTTGCATCCAAATCCCGCTTTGCCTGTTTTAGCTCATCCTGAAGGTGCTTATGCTGATCGAGCAATCGATAATATCTCGACTGAAGGGCTAGGTGTTCTCCCTGCGGTGTGAGCGGGAAAGCTTTCAGTACAAACTGAAGCGTATTCGCGTCTTCCTCCTGTTCGATCGCCTGCACCAGTTCAGACGGAAAATCATTTCGGTTCACTTTAGGAACCAAATTACTTCCCTCAAAAACAGGAATGATAGTTCGGCGCACTTCATCAACGGTATAGCCCGACTCTTCAAACAGTTCAACAACCGTTTCGTAAGTGAAAAACCTCAGATGAGTATTGTCGAGTAATCCCAATGGTTCATATTGGAATTTGCCGCTCAGTAACGCTAATCTCACTGCGCCGTGCGCGACATTAGGAATTGAGGCAACCACAAATCCATTTTCCGTCAGAATATTACGGACTTCTCGTAGCACATCCCAAGGATTACGGAGATGTTCTAAAACATCACCAAAAATTGCGACATCAAATTTTTCATTAGGTAGGATCTCTAGCAGCGTTGTGTAGTCTAAGTCAGCGACAATAACTCTTTCACAATACTGCTCCGCTATCTTGGCGGCATCTGCATTGATTTCCAGTCCTGTTACTTGACATCCTCTTGCATTGAGTAAGCGAGCTAGATAACCTGTGGCACAACCAAAATCAATAACTTTCCGATTTTCTCCAACAAGCTGAGCCGTTTTGACCAAACTATTATTCTCTCCCAATTCTGCCTCAGATAAATTAGGCATTGCAGGGTAGTCTTTTTGCCAGTGATGTCTCATGAGTTACGGAAGGGTTACAGATAAGTTTTATGCAGTGCTATGGAGAATCAGAAAATTAAACTTGATTAAGCAAAATATCGAACCGCTCTTACCTTCTAAGAACAAGTTGATATTTTCCTCTTAACAGCGATCTTCAGCGAGCATTCGATCCAGTTTCGTTTAAGCCAAGCAACTGCTTCAATTTAAGCCACTGCGATCGCAGTTTCCAAAACTTGCTGGTTTTCATTGCCTTAATTTGATTTTCGGAGTCTTCCAGCTTTATTTTCAAGTTTTTAACCCTTTTCCGTAAACGCTGGATTGTCTCCTGATGTTCCCCGATTCGCAGATGAGCGAGTTTACTCATTTCACGTTCAGATTCCAGTTCAACCAGCAGGGATTGAACGCGTTCATCCTCCAGTATTGATTGGGGTTCCAAAGGTGCAATTTGCGGTCGATCGCGATCAATAGTCGGCAAACTTTCAAGCTGAATTGCTTTGCGATCGTCTGGATGCTTGGTTAAGTCCATTGCTTCCAGGCTGATGTAAAACTCCAGCCCTGTCGTGTCGTAATACTCAGCAACTTTGAAATCAACTAAGTTAATATCAATCAGTGTTCGCAGCAGTTGAAAAAAGGTGCGGGGAGTGAAGACCCAGCAGTGAACATCATGATACTGATTGTCGATTGAAGCTTGATACGCCACCTCCCATGCTTGCCTATCCGTGTACAAACGGGTTAGTTCGCTGGCTTCGACCTCGTGGCTCCAACCAAGTTGCCCTTGCCAGAAGGCAACCTGCGACAAGTGTTCAAAAATCTGTCTAGGAGTTGGTTTACGGTTGCCCTGCAAATAAGCTTCAACAACCTGGGCAGGCTCAGTTGGTTGACGAAAATAATCGAAACAGTAGCGTTTATCGGGAATTGCTAGCGTCAGGATGCCGCCCGGTTTCAGAACTGCATGAATTTCTTTAAGCCAGCCAATCAAATCCGGCACATGCTCAATGACATGCGACGCGACCACATAGTCAAACGGAGCTTCGTCCCCCGCCAGCTGAGGCAGTTGCTTTTCACCCCAAACGTAATCCACCTTGACAATTTGATCAATGTCAACATTCGAGTCCTCAGCATACTTCTGCTTGAGTTCTTCGGTCGATGCATGATCGACATAGCGGATTTTGCCCATTTGGCAAGTAACAATCGGTCGATTCAAGGGACCAATCTCAAGCCCAAGCTGAGTAGCTGGATCGATCGCAGACAGGATTTTCTCTTCTCGGGTCATCATATGCCGCTACAGAAGGGACGATGCTGGAGTTTCAGCGGATTATGCAGAGATAGTACCACGCCGATCGATACCTTTACGAAAGATGAAGTAAGCCAGACGATTCAAGCTGCTTTTCCGCTAAAACGTTCACTTTGCACCGCTCAGGCTGCTGAAGCAGGCAATTGACCAATCAAGTGATTAAATGGGAAATTGGCGACCAGTGAGGGCAGAGCAATGACATTTCCGATCGACGATTTGTACTGGCTGCAAGTGCGTGATTTTCTTCAGCAGCACGCTCAGCCCCTCGATGCCATCCTTGCACCCGGTGAGTTTTTTGAGCCGTTTCCAGGAACCTATCCCTACAGCGTTTCTCCTGCCCTATCGCTGGAGCAGTTTGCGTTTGCGGTCATTCATAAAGGACAAATCGCCGAGATTTACGCGCCCTTGGGAGCCGAAATTGTCCACAAATTCCATCCGGTGTACGCGAATGCCGTATTTGTCGTCTACGCCCGATCGCCCATTACCGAATTCCTTGCCACGGATGAGAACGATCTGAAAGCATTATTTGAGCGGATGGATGCCATCGATCGCTTTTATGACCTGGAGGGCAACATTCAGCCGGCGGCGGCAGTAGTGCTTACCCACAACAGACCCGATGCCCTCGATCGATCGCTGCCCCAAGTCCTGGCGTTAAACATTCCCGTAGTGGTGGTGGATAACGGCTCAGAGGGGGAGAAGGCAGCGCAAAACCAAGCCCTTGCCGATCGCCATCAGGTACAACTCCTGAAGCTTCCCCAGTTTCGTCCAGCCGCCGCGCTCAGTGCAGGAGTTAGCTACTGGCTCAACGATCCGTCGATTCGCTGGATTTCTTGCTTTCAGGACACAGCGGAAGTAAGGCCAGAGACGATCGCGTTACTTCAGAAAGTGCAAGATCCACAAGAGCGTCCTTTGCTAGTGGGTGACGATGATCCGGATCATGCGACAGTACGATCAGACAGCGTTAATGGCATTCCGGTGAAGCTGAAGCTTTCTAGTTCTGGGGTTCACTTTCATGCCCATCGAGATTACTGGGCATCGCTGCTACCAATTCCTGTCTCGACCCCACCCGGAGACGAAGAGGAAACCCTGACTGCAACGGATGAGAATGGCTGGATTACTACCTGGTCGCCTCGGTCGATCGTCAAGCGGGGAGGCTATGTGGTCTGTGTGCCCGGATTGGTGAATGCTTCGGAATCAACCACGCTCACCGTTCAGCCCAGAAGTCAGCCCAAAAGTCAGCCGAAAATTCAACCGATCGCGGCATCCCATACAGACGACTCCAACAGTTTAGCGGGAGTCCGAGTGCTGATCGACGGCTATAACCTACAGCTCACTAAGGGGACGGGCATTAAAACCTATGGACTTAGCCTAATCCAGGCACTCACCGAACTGGGAGCCGAAATTGATGTGTTGTTAAGCCGCAGTGCCTATAAAAAGAATGCGGTGCTGGATGAAGTGTATTTCTTTGACAATCAAGACAAAGATCGAAATTTGTTGTTTGTTCTAAAGGGATTGCTCAAAAGCTTATCAGGACCACTTTATCGAGCCAGACGACGCGACACCAGCAGTAATTTAGTGGTGAAGCGAGGGCAATACAGCGATGATTTTTTGAAATATGCCGCTTCATTTAACTTGCCGCAGTGCTACGACCTGGCAAACGTTTTATACAAGAAACTGAAGATTAGTACACAAATTACCGTGCCTGAGAAAATCGATATTTGGCACGCGACTTATCCACTGCCCATTCAGGTACGAGGCGCAAAGAAAATCACCACGATTCACGATCTGATTCCGCTGCGTTTACCTTATGCCACGCTGGATGACAAAGAGAGTTTTTATTACAAAACTGAAGCTGCTCTAAAGGAATCTGCTGCGATTATTGCCGTTTCAGAGCATACTAAACAGGACATCTTGACTTACTTTGAGGTCGATCCCGATCGCATTATTGTCACCTATCAGCCGATCGCTCTCAAACCCTTAGACGATGGCGACACCGATGAAGAAGTCGAGTTTTTCTTGCAGCAATATGGCTTAGAACCGCAGAATTATTTGCTATTTGTTGGGGCGATCGAACCGAAGAAAAATGTAGGTCGCCTGCTTGATGCCTACGCCACGCTAGACACCGAAATGCCTCTGATTATTGCAGGCAAAAAAGGCTGGCTTTGGGAAGAAGAACTAGGCAAGACCGCTTATTTATTTGACCAGAAGCGATCGAAAAAACAGGTGAGGCTCTTAGAATACGTCTCGACCAACGCGCTGCGCTACCTGTATCGGGGAGCCTACTGCTTTGTTTTTCCTTCGCTTTATGAAGGCTTTGGCTTGCCGCCCGTAGAAGCAATGACTTTTGGCTGCCCGGTGATTACCTCAAACGCTTCTTGTCTACCAGAAGTATGCGGCAACGCTGCGCTGTACGTAGATCCGTATGACGTGAAAGATATTCGTCGGAAGCTGGAGCAGGTTTTGAGCGATCGACCTTTACGCGATCGTCTGGCAAAAGCCGGACAGCAGAATTCCCGTAACTTCAGCATGGAAAAGTACGTGCAGCGATTACACCAGGCGTATCGAACAGCCCTAGGGTAGCAAAAGATACCAAGATGTGCGATTACTGCATAAGTACCTGATTCCTTCATGAATTGATTAGCAAGCAATAAAGCAACCGTAAATTTGCTGGCCCTGAGCCGATTTCGGGTTTACGTTTGCCTTATAACCTTAATAATTCCCTAAACCAAAAAATGATTTGGTTTTGTCAGGAGCACAGCGTTTCCCTTCTGACGAAATTGGAATGAAACAATTTAGAGCATATTTGCATTACTCACCGTAAAGCATTACTCACTGTAAAAAACGTATAAACTCAGTTGATTGTCCTATGACTACTCAAAGCCCTGGCTCACCGCTTCTTAGCTTTGCCTTGCCGGTTCGTAACGGCGAACAGCTTCTACCCAGGTTACTTGATTCTCTACTGGCACAAGACTTTCAAAACTTTGAAATTGTGATCAGTGATAATGATTCGACTGATGCGACAGCCGATATTTGCCAGCGTTATGCTCAGAAAGATGATCGCATTCGCTACTTCCGAAACCCAAAAGATATTGGCATCTTAGGGAACTTCAATCGTCTCATTGATTTGAGCCGGGGCAAATATATTCGCTGGATTGGTTGGGATGACTGGCTTGAACCCAACTATGCCAAACTCTGCATTGAAACACTGGAATCTCGACCCGATGCGATCGCCGTAACAACAAACCAGGATTTCTTTGACGAAGACGGAACGAGAGACTTCCTCGAATATCAAGGACGGCGGCTCGATTTTCCTGCTGCCGTTAAGCGATACGAAAGAGTACTGTGGTTCTTAAATTCTGATTACCGTCTCTTTGATCCTATCTACAGCATGATTCGGCGCGATGTACTCCAAAAAATTGGTGGGCATCGATTAGATATCTTGGCTGCGGATCAAGTCTTAGCCGTTGAGATGAGCTTAGCTGGACCTTTTGTTCACCTTCCAATTTGTCTCGCCCATCGCGGCAAATTCCATTTCAAAACGCCTTTTGATGAATTCTTGGAGAAGTGCTATCAGAATCAAGCCGCTCAGGTGAAAAAACAGGGCTACCTGGATGTTATGGCGGCATTCTGGGCAGCGGTGGAAAAATCGTCGCTTAGTCCTTGGGAAAAGTTTTTGTGTCTGTTTCCATTCACTCGCCGCTTTCTCATTAGCACCTGGAATTACCTGAACTATCGAGTTCGCAAACTCTTGCATCCGGTCAAGCAATTGATTAGGAGCCTGCTGCGAACTCCCTCAACCAGATCAGTCGTTTAACTCGTCGTTGAGTCAGTTCTTTAGCAGAAGGATTGAGTGACAATAGACTGCTCTAGTCGTGGAATTTTTAACCAGATTATCGCTAGTCTAAAATTTCTACTGTGCCTTGCTGCCCATCAACTCGCACCTGCTGTCCGTTCTGAAATCGCTGTGTCGCATGGCTGACATTCATTACTGCGGGAATGCCGTATTCTCGCGCTACGATCGCCCCATGAGATAGCTGCCCGCCCGTTTCGGCAATCAGTCCGCCTGCTCTTGCTAAAAGCGGTGCCCAGCCCGAATCTGTATAGGGAACGACCAGAATTGTCGATCGATCGATCGGCGGCAGATTGCGCCAGTCCTGCAACACTAATACGGTTCCTTCTGCGCGTCCGGCACTGGCTCCAATGCCTTGAAGCGTCTGAGCGGTTGTCCTGTCGCCCCAGGTGGGCTGGAATTGCGGCAGGGGTTGATCGTTGCCGTAGACCAGCAGGGGTGGAGTAAGCTGCCGATCGCGCTCAAGCTGGGCTTTGCGATCAGCAATTTGGCGCGGCAGTTGAGCGGTGAACGGGGCATCCTGGATCGATCGCCGGATTTCCTCGAACGTGAGAAAGAAAATATCGCCCGGTTGCTCTAGCCATTTTTGGGGGAGCCATTGCTGCTCTAACGCGACAAAGCTCCAGCGCAGTTCCGCCAGCAGCTTGCTATACACTTCTGTCACTCGTCCTTTCAAATCAATTCGTGGCTGGACTTTCCGCAGCTTTCCGGTTGCAGGTTTGCTGGGTTGGGTGGAGAAATTTGCGAAAGGCTGCTGTACCAAAGCAGCAAGCAGCTCGCGCACCGGGTGGGGGTCTTCTCTCCAGGTCGGCACAGCGATATCAGTTCCGACTTCGCTGAGGTAACCGTATTCGTTGAGCAGGCGCTCGAATTCCGCCAGGATGGGCTGTCCTTCCGGCAGAGTGGATAAGTGAGCAAACAGGGTTTCGCTGTCAGTCGGTAGGGTTGTGAGCAGCGGACGAGTCCGATCGGCAAGGGACTGAAGCGATCGCAGAGATGCGGTTTCGGGCGTCAAACGGTTATCCAGAGCTGCCGGATCAACTTTAAAAATTGCCTGCCGCAGAGCCGCACTCAGGGGCGCAAAAATGCTGTAGTAGGTGGCACGTCGCAACAGATTGAGGATGCGATCGATCCGATCGAGCAGTGCTTCAGGGCTCAGTTCGTTTACGGATTGCTGATCCAGTGCCGTCAATCCGGGCTGAAACTGCTGCTGCCAGTCGCGCTGAAAGTCTTGCTCAAGCTGAAACTCGCGTTTTGCCAGTCGCCCCAGCCCGGGCAAATTTTGCAGCGTGGAGGCGATCGGTGGTTTGCTAAATTTTGCCCCTCGCGTCAGAAATTCTAGACTTTCCGGCGGCAACCCCATTCGCAGAAAGATTTCGCCCAGTAAAGAAGCATTGAAATAGGCAGCGGAATTGTGCAGGGTGGCGGTTTCGGTGAAATCTAATCCTTTCGCTCGGTTGCCCAGGACGATCGTAAAAATCTCACCCCACACGCCACAGGTCAACGGCTGATTAATCGACCAGGTGAGCGGACGAATAAAGCCAGGAATCACTTCAGCCGCAATTTTGCGCGTCCAGAGGGGAATCAGCGTTGTGATCGGACGTGCCTGCAACAGCCAGAGTTGCTGACCGTCAAATGTCCACTCGATATCCTGTGGAATCCCATGAAAGCGGGCTTCGAGATGCCTTGCGAGATAAGCCACCTGCTGAATCAGTCGGGGTGGCACGTCTCCTTCACCCGTCATGTTGAGCTTGACTTCCTCCGGCAACTGCCAGCTTTGGGGTGACTTTCCGATCGGGCTTTCCCCATCCCCAAGCCAAACGCGATATTGCTCCGGCGTTACCTGACCCGACACGATTTGATCCGCCCCGCCCGGCAACGCCTCAATCACGATCGCATCTCCCTGACGTGCCACCGGATCGCGACTAAATGCCACCCCCGAAAACACGCCCCGGATCTGCTGCTGCACAATGATCGCCATGCCACTTTCCGCAATCTCGCGATCGCTGCGGTACTGCACTGCACCGGGCAAACTGTAGGATGCCTGACAGCGCAAAATCGCCTGCTCTAGCGCTGCCCGACTGGTGACATTCGCGATCGACTCATACTGTCCTGCCGCCGATGCCGTTGCTGTATCTTCGCCAATGGCAGACGATCGCACGATCACAGGCTGTTCGGGACTGGGTTCGATCGAATTGATCAATGGAGCCGAATCATCTCCCGCAGGCAGCACCCAGCCGATCGGAATCGGATAGCCCCAGCGATGAAGCTGAGCCAGCGTTGCCGCCTTTTGTCCCACTTGCTGAGCATCAAGCGACTGGGAAAGAGAAAGCAGGGCACGGTTGCCGCGAAAAAACCGAAACATAGGCTGAGCTTCCGAATGAGCAGTATCCGCAGACAAATCTAGATCATCGGGCATCTGCTGATAAATCCAGGCAATGATCAAAGCCAACAGCACTGTCGCTGCAATTCGTCCGCGATCTTGAGAATGGCGCAAAATCGCAATAATCACCAGCCACACCAGCGCACTCAGCCGCCCGGTTTTCTTCTCCCGAAACAGCGTGAAGCTAATGCCGCTTAGCAAAAATATCAGCCCAGCAGCGATCGGATCATGCACAACCCAGCCCCAGGTTACATTGGTCGTTCCTGCCCCGCGCCCAATCCCATAACGCCCAATCACCAGCGCAATCAGCGCAACCACTTCCCAAGCAGGACTATTGGGAAAACAAATCCGCGCGAGCAAAACCGCCAGAATGCCCTTCAACGCCTCAGAACCAACCGCCAGAATGCCCGCCGACTTTCCGCCATGATAAAACGCCGCCGAAACGCTCACATTTCCCGTCCCCAGGCGATCGAGCCGCTGCCCCGTCATCCCCCAGACAATCCAGCGAATCAACGGCAACCCGCCTAAAATCGGACAGACAACCAGAATCAGCAATACACCCAAAAACGGCGACAGCAGCATGAACGGTAAGCAAATTGAAGCGATCGTCTTTTATTCTATCGGCGTGCTTTGCTTTAGTTCACAAGCAGAAAAATCCTTCTCCCAACCAATCAAACCCCGTCAATCAACATCCCCCAGCACTTCCCACCCTATCCCCTCATCCCCCACCGACCCAC